>CANQQF010000012.1 GCA_947625985.1 uncultured Clostridia bacterium
ATTTCATTTTCTTTTGGTAAAATTTCAACTGTATCATCTAAATGAGTAGTAATATCGCTTACATAATCTTTTGAAAATAATGATATTCCTTCAAAGTCAAAATAATCTTTATATCTTCTTTCATATTTAAAAGTCACATCATCATGTTTAATATTTTTAGGTGCTTTGTCATCTTTAATAAGACCCATTAATTCATATAGTGTAATTATATTTCTCATTATATTTCTCATCTCCTCTAAAATGGTAAGTCGTCTGGATTAACTTCTTCTGCAAAACTGTCAAATGGGTCTTCTGCAGAGCTTTGCATTGTCTCTGCAGAATCTGCAGAGGTAGGTTCTCCGTAAGGAATTACTTCTTCTTTTGGTTTCCTATCTAAAAACTCTAGTTCTATTACTTGTACTTCTGTAAAATACTTTTTCGTTCCGTCATCTAGTGGTTTTGATGTTACTCTAATCTTCCCACTAATACCTACCTTGCTTCCTTTTTTGGTATATTTATTAATGTTTTCAGCTAGCTTTTCCCATGCAAAGCAATTGATAAAATCTGCTCCCAAATCATCGCCATTTTGATTTTTTCCTCGATTTATCGCAATTGTAAATTTTACATATGCATTCCCTTTTGTTGTATATCTAAGTTCCGGGTCTCTTGCTAAATTTCCTATTAAAATTACTTTATTCATGCTTTATCTCTCCTTTGTTATATTCTTCTATAATAGCATTTTCAAACATTTCTCTTGTTTTTTCGTTTATCGGATGACAAACATCTTTATATTCTCCTGGAGAAACGTTTCTGCTTGGCATTGCAATATATAATCTGTCATAATCTTCAATAATTCTAATACCATGAATTGCAAACGAATTATCAATGACTACGGATGCAATTCCTTTCAATTTTGTACCTGCTGTTTTGGTTCTTTCGACTGTTACTTTAGTTATTCTCATAAAATTCCATCTCCTCTATCATTTCTTTTATTTCTTTATCTTCTAAGGTTTCTATTCCTAAATTTCTAGCCTCTTGTACTACTCCATCTATGAATATAGACATTTCTTTTGAGTTGTATTTGTGTGTTCCTTTAAAAATTAAATAACTTTTAAAGGTGTTGTTTGAATGTTTGAATGTTCCTTGCTCTTCGTAATAATCAAAGTAGTCATTTGGATTCACACTTGCTAGTAAACTTACATAATCTCTTTGTCCATAATCCTTTAACATTTGAAAATGAACTTCTTCTTTTGATATTCTTAACCGATTCGCAATTTCATTTTGAAGTACCCAAGAGTAAGCATTTGCATTTAGGCTTCTTTTATTTCTATGTTTATCTATGGTTATGTCATATTCTGTTTGCTTATCAAATTTAAACAAGAATTGTTTGATTTCTTCTATTGTACCTGTGAACGTTTTCTTTTCCATCGATAACCTCCGCTAATATTTGCTTTCCCATTTTTCACAAAATAAGTCATACAATTTATTAGTTTTCAGCCAATTTATAAAATGGTCTATTTCTTCGCCTATGTTCATTTTGATATCTTCTTTTAAATAAACTTCATGATATATATTTAATTCTTGAAGTTCTTTTCCTTCTTTGTAGTTATCGCATATTAAGTATTCAAATTTACTTGCTTCAGGACATATTTCAAAATAAATCAGATGTTGATAGCTATCTCGAAAGTCTCCTACATCATAACTACCTTTGTGCTTGTAATCATAAATAGTTCCACATTTAAGACAATCTAACCGTCCATACAATACATAATTACCTGTTTTTGTAGTGATATTTTTATATAATTTAACTTGGTAACAACCATTTTTAGTTGCATCATAGTTATTTATCATAAAATCTTCAAATTGAAATCCAGTTTTTATTGCCTCTGTTTCTTGCATTGGTTCTTTGGAAAGGACTTTTTTAAAGTCCTCCAAATTACCATATTCATTATTTAAACTAATTGCATATTTCCAACTATTTAGAAGGCTCGGTGTTATCAGATATTTCTTTTGTTCCATCTTCTTTAACCTCTTCTTCTTTCTTTTCATATTGTTTAGTATCTTTGTTCCAAACCATTCCTAACTCTTCAATTTTTAATTTAAACTTATGCTTTAATTCTTTCTCAGAAGTTAAAATGTGTTTTGCATTTTTGATTGCATTCATGACTTCTTCGATGTTTTTTTCAGTCATTTTTTCAATCATTGGAGATACTTCATTCATAACTTTTTCATAATCTTCTTTTTGATTTTCAAAATACTCTGTTTCTTTTGAAATATTTTCATTTACCTTATCAAATAATTTGGTTAAAAAGTCATTTTGAATATTTGGATTTTCTAAATCTGGAAGTTCAATAATACCCTTGATTCCATGGGTGCCTTTTGCATAATAACGTTCACAGTTATCAAAGCCAATAGTTCTTTTACCATTGTACATTTCTATAAATCCGCCTAGATCCATTGGTTGCCATACATTATCTTTTGTACTTCCTTCTACTAAAATTCTCAACCTTGTTGCTTCTCCATCTTTATCTTCTTTTGCGTGGAAGATTACTACCACATTTTTATTTAAAGTGTAAAACGCATAATCCATTAATCTTTGGAACTCTTTTCCCACAGCTCCATAACCTTTAATAGACAACGTTTCACCATCTTTTTGACCGTTTTTACTATCTTGCTTAATAACATATGGTTTCATTAAATCAAGTAGCTTTCCGCCTGTATCAAATACTAAAGTCTCATAGTCACTTAAATCACTTTTTAAATCTTGTAGTAGTTCTTCATATGTTGCTGGTTGAGTAAAATCTTTTCTATCGTTCGCTCTTACTCTATCTACACCTCTATCTACATCAATATGAAGTGGTTTTGGTGCAGATAGTGCTAAAGTAGTTTTTCCAATTCCTGGAAATCCCGCTAATAAGATTCTAATTTTCTTTTTTGTTTGTTTCATTTCACATGGTTTCTTTATCATTTAATTTTCCTCCTCATATAAATCTACTAGAAACACCTTTTTATCTGTGATTTCTTTACCTTCTAAAAAAACTTTAAATTCTTCTAAATAATCAAGAATTTCTGATTCTACATCATCGAAATCTGTATTTTTTGGAAATTCAATTTCTAAGTTCATTTTAATATCTACTTTGTAATTCCATTTTTTCTTCTCATGCTCCATTAATCTTGTACTCCTTTAACTCTTAATTTTCCTTTTTCTATACCGAGCTTTTCTTCTAATTCTTCAACAGTCATTTCTACTGTTTCATTTTCTTGTCTTTCCCATATTGTTTCTAACTTAACAGGACGTTCTACTTTAACAATGTCATATTCAATTTCGCCATCTTTATCTTTTAAATTGTTATCAAAATAATCTATTTCTGCCGTGTACCCCTTAAAAAAATTTTCTTTAGCTGTTTCGCAATATATTGATTTGTCACCTTTTCTATCTGTTACAATATCTCCTTCTTGTAAATCTGCTTTTGTAAAATGGTCATAAACAATGTTTTCTATATCATCATAATCCAAAGCCCATGTTCCGCGACCATTTCTTTGTTCAACTTCAAAGAAATTTGGATAAGCCTCTTTTACTTTAATAACTGCACCTTTTAAATAATCCATTTTTCCATCCGTTCTCCAAATGAAACCACGTTTATTTTTTAATTTTACTTTCATTCCTGGTTTAATAGTTTCTTTGTTAAATTCCATTTTTCATTCCTTCTTTCTTCATTAAAAATTTTTCATAAGTAATTTTTATCCTTGCTATGCAACTGGCTTCATACACTGAATACTTTGGTTTGTTGTAATAGTGTCCACAATAGGAACATAAACGTCTATCTTCACTACTTGTAAACACATTCGGATGACTACAATGCGGACAATAGTATTTTAATTTTTGCATTTCATTTGAATATTTAACTATTTCTTTTGCTTTATTCATCGTCTAATTCCCTTTCTTTCTTCTTTTGTGAATTGTAATACTTGCGATAGTTTGGATTGTCTTCTGCTTTATGAGTTGTGGTTTTGTATAGAAAGACTTTTTGTGCACTTCTCATAACATAGACTTTCCAAAGTTTAAAATGCTCATATTCTTTTTCTAGTTCATAAATTAAGTTACTGTTCATTTAACTTCTCCTGCAAAAGACGTATTGTCTCATCTTGATTAATCATAATCTGCCTAGTACTTTTTTTATAATTTGTAAACTCTCGTTTGATTGAAGAAATTTCTCTATCTTTTTCAAGAAATTTGAATTTTAAGAGTTCATAATTACTTTTTAGTTCTTGTCTACTTGCTTCTGATTTTGCTAGTTCTTGTTCTAATTCTTTGATCCTTTCTTCCACTTTCTTTCTCTCCTTTCAGTTCTCTAAGTTTGTCTTGACATTCTTTTTTTGTTCCTGTCATTATGATTCTTGTTCCACAACCACCACGGTCTTCATGAAAATCTTCATAGTATTTTTGCAAGATCCATTCGTTTCTTCTTTTTCTAACAAATTCATACTTTGTTTTCATTAATAACACCTTTTCTTAGTGTAAAGACCCCAACATTTACTTTTGTAAATTTACATTTTTTCTTACCGATGCAATCTAATAATCCAAACTTTAACATCTCACTAATTCTTGGAGCACTGAAATTCCTTTCAGTTGTTGGTGTGTAGTGTCTTTTATACATTTCCACTGCAATCTCTTTCGCTGTCATTCCCTCTGTGTGTTCTGATAAGATTTCAATAATCTGCTGATAACGAATCTTCTTATCAACTTTTTCTTCCCCCTCGGCTCTTGATTCTAATAATGGATTGGTTCCATATCTTCTTCTTTCCAATTTATTCTCCTTCTTCTTCTAACCAGTTATAATCAAAAAGCTCTACTGGTTCTCCATGTTTCTCTGAAATTTGTTTTTCGTTTTCCAAGATTTCTTGTTTCGTTTTGTATCCTGCACTTTTCCAATTTCTTAAAATGCCTTGAACATAATCAAATCGTTTTCTTCCATTTTCTATGGAAATTTGAAAAGCATACTCTACAATCTCAACACCAAATTCATTTACCCACATTTGCAACTTTTCATATTCGTTTGGAAAAATTTCTCGACCATATTTATTATTTATAAATACTACTAGAGTATCTATAGTCTTATATTCTTCTATTGTTGTTAGTTGATTGTTAGTTGCTTGTTGATTGTTTGTTAATTGATTGTTGGTTTGCTTGTTAGTTTGTTGATACAATTCATAATTTATAACTGTAATTACACGGTATTTATTGGTGGTTTTGATTGTTATTTCGTTTGTTGATTTTAAGTGATTTAGCACTGTTCTTATACTCTGAACTGACATCCCTAATTCTTTAGATAAACTTCTTAACGATGTTACGAAACTTCCTCTTGGAATGATTTGCCCTTCAAATTTTCCATCTTTCCAATTTGCTTTTAACAGTAAATGAATGAAAACTCTAGTTGTGTTTGTGTCTTTATACCATTCCCAATCTAATAATTTGAGATGTAACTTAATCCATTTGTTATCATTCATATGACACCATTTCCATTCACTCCCTCCCATTTTTGACTTTTTCGACTAAATTTGATATACTTTAATCGAATTTTTGTTATATAAATTCATTTTAATGACTGATTCATTGCAACTGATTCAGTCATTTTTTGTTGTTCTAACTGATGTGTTCTTTTTCTCATGGCTTCTAAACCAATGAAAACTACACTAACTAAGATAAAGATTACAAATGCTAATTCAATCGCATCTTTAACCTCTTGTTTCAATTTCATTTTCTTCATTTTCTTTCTTCCCTTCTATTCCCATAGTTTTCTTTTCCCAATACCAGATTGGAATCTTTGCACTAAAAATAATTTGATTTGGATATTCTCTTTTTAATTCTTCATTTAAGTCAGCTATGACTTTGTAACACTTGTTTCTTGAATATCCAGTTAATTTTGCAATCTCTTTTGGTGTATAGTATTGCATAAGTTTTCACTCCTTTCTTTTTTGACGTTGTGGATTTGTTTGTTTTCTTTCTCTCTTTCTTGACTTATAATAAAAGTCATAGAAAGTGAGGTGAATTAAATTGACAACAACTGACTGGATACAATTTTGGCTAGCTATTGGAACTGGTATTTTAGCTATTATTTCAACTATTTCTATCATTATGGTATCTCGTCAAAATAAAGAAATAATTGAAACTTCAAAAAGACCCTTTATAATTTTGTTTAAAGATATAATAAGTAATACTTCTCCTTTAGAGTATTTAGTTCTTAAAAATGTTGGAAACACCACTGCACATATAACTTCAATAAAATATAACCAAGAGAAATTTAATCAATTAGTTAGTACATATACAAATGCTAAAGAAGCTTTTATATATTTAAATAATAGTTATATTGCCCCAAATCAAAGTTATAAAATACCTATAAAAACTAAAGATTCGGGAATAAGTGAAATTATTTTTGAAATCAACTATACTAACGGTAAGAAAAAATACTCCGATACATTTAATGTAAATCTAACTCAAGATTTTGGAATTATGTTTTCTAAACAAAATATTGATGGCAAAGAATTGAAAGTTATTTCACAAACTCTTCAAGAGTTAGTTAAAAGAATTTCTTAATAACCATTTATTTTTAATATTAACCATAGAATCCAACCAATAATTAATAAAATAAGTAATACTAATTGTATAAATAACAATACTTTTAGTATTTTTTCATATTTCATCTTCTTCTCCTTTCTAACTATCATTTGGTGATGAATTGTCACTATTTGTGACATTTACAGCTATAAAAAAATCTGACAAATCACATTGTAAAATATCAGCCATTTTTTTAAATGTTTCAATTCTTACATTTTGCGGATTTGTTTCATAATCACAATATGTAGCCCTAGATACATCAAGTAAATCAGCCATTTTTTCTTGGGTGTACCCTAATCTATTTCTATAAGACTTCATATTATTGGTTACGTATTTTAATTTTTCTTTCATATTTTCCTCCTTTACTAATCACATTATAAGTCACTATTTGTGACATGTCAAGCAAAATTTTACAAAAAGTGACATTTTACTTGATTTTTTGTCACTTTTGGTGTATTCTTTTGCTTGAGAGGGGAGAAAAAATGAATTTTTTATCAACAAACATTAAATTTTTAAGGCAATCTCATAATTTAACTCAAGAAGAACTAGCTAACATAATCGGAAAAGCTCGTTCACTTGTAAGTCAATGGGAGTCAGATGATAGAGGTATTACAACTGAAGATATCATAAAATTATCAAACTATTTTTGTGTACCTATGGATACACTAGTTGGCAAAGATTTACGAATAAATGATGATAACACATTGGATGAAACAGATGTATTATTTGATAAATATAAAGATGTTCTTTCTGAGAGTGATAAAAATATAATAAAAGCAGTTATAGAAGAAAGAAAAAGACAAATTGATAAAGAACTTGGAGAAGATAATTAATTTGGTTAAAACAGAAATGTTTTAATAAATAGTGTTAGAAAGGAGTTTGAGTTGTATGGAAGAAAAAACAAAATTTTGTAAATTTTGTGGAGAAAAAATACCTGAAGATGCTATTATTTGCACAAAATGTGGTCGTCAAGTGGAAAATATAAAAAATGACAATGAACATGTTGTAATAAATAATAATGTTAGTGCAAATGCTAAATCTACAAGTATAGGCGGTTTTAGCCGACCTATTAATAAGTGGGTTGCATTATGCTTATGTATCTTTTTAGGTTATTTTGGTGCTCATAAATTTTATGAAGGAAAAACAGGTACTGGAGTATTATATTTATTTACTTTTGGATTATTTGGAATAGGCTGGTTTTTTGATATTATTTCTATTGCCCTAAAGCCAAATCCATATTATGTTGCATGGAGATAAAAAATAGTCCCCCAACCAAAGAAAGACTATTAAACAAAATAAATTTGTTATATGTATTGTAACAAATTTAAAAAAGCAAAACAATAGAACATAAGTACACGTAGTATCGTACTTAATATAAATAAAAGAATAAAAAGGATGTGTATTAAGTATGTTAAAAGATTTATTAAATGGTTATTGTACTCAAAAAGAAATATTAAATTGGTATAATGCTAATTTATCCTATGTAGTTTTACCTAAAGGAATCTACGGTTTTGTCTTTAATTATAAAGGCATTTACAATATTATAGTTAACAAGAATTTATCACAATATAGACGACGTAAAGCTATAATTCATGAATTAGCACATATCGAACTAGACCAGTTAGTGCAATACAATAAAGATTTGTTTGCATTCTTCATACAAGACTATGAAGATGAAGCAGATAGATATATAAAAGAATTATTGAAAGGAAGTGAGAAAAATGAATGTAAATTTTAAAATTGTAAACGATTGTAGTGATTTGTGTGCATACATTATAAATAAAGTGATTACTTTTTATAATATTGACTCAAAGTCTGAAGAAATAGAAAAATTAATTAATGAAATTACAAGCGATAAAAAAATAGAAGAAATTATGCAAAACATGACTTCTGTTAGCAAATAAAAAAATCCCCTACTTGCTACGAACAAGTAAGGGTACGGAGACATAGTCCCCTAAGAAAAACCACAACGTCAATTGGAGTTTCTCTATGTCTCCATTATACTAGAAATAATTATTAAAGTAAAGAATGGAGAGATAAAAATGGATAAAAAGATTTATAGAAATACCAAATATCCTGGTATTAAACAAAATATAAAAAATGGAAATTATATTGTCGATATGTTCATTGACGGAAAAAGAAGTTCAGTATCAACAATAGATGGAAAAAGAAACGGTGAAAAAATTCTTGATATTAAAACAGCTAGAAAAATTCAAACTGATCCTACAATTCAAAAGCGATTCACCTATTCTATAAATAACAAAACAACTGTTAGTGAAGCTTTTGAAAAATATATGTATGATGCGGAACACAACATGAATTTAGCACCTAGAACCTTAATATCTAAGAAAAACACGTGCAATCTATATTTAATTAAAAAATATGGTAAGAAAAAACTTTTTTCAATTACAAAAGAAGATATGTTGCAAGTCAAAATTGAAATTGATGAACGTAATAATACATCCTCTAGTAAATATGGTGTATTAAGAGACATTAAAGCTTTCTTTAACTGGTTAGTAAGAAATAAAATAATTGATGAATCGCCTTTAGCAGAAATACGTCAATTCAAAAAAGAAAAAGTTATTCATAAAATTTGGACTCCTTCTGAAGTGAAAAAGTTTAGGGAAGAATGTGAGAAAGATTTCGATGATACCAAATTAAGAATAGCTTACAAAGCAAGAATGATACATCTTTTAGTAAATCTAGATTATTCTCTATCGGCACGTATTGGAGAAATTAGAGCATTACAATATAGTAAAATTTTAAAAGACAGAAATTCTATTATTATAAATGCTAACGTCGATAGAAATTGTAATATTTCTGAAAGAACCAAAACTGATACTTCTAAAGATGTTTTATTAGTGCCACAACAAATTATAGATGAAATAGAAGAATATAAAAACTGGGTTATGCAACATTTTGATGTAGACATAACAGAAAATACACCTCTATTCTGTAATTTATCAACAATGAAACCTTATAGTGATCAAGTAATACATGAACTGTTTCAACTATATACTGAAAAAGCTGACAATCCTAAAATGGTAATATATAATTTAAGACATAGCGGAGTTGCCCTAATGCAAGAATTAGGAGTTCCACTAGATGCGATTCAAAACAGAGTACGTCATAAAAATATAGAAACTACCATAGACACATATGGTAGTATAAGTAGTAAAACAAAGCAAAAAATTGTAGAAGATATATCAAAATTTTTTTAAAACTGAGTATTTTATGAGTAATTGAAATCGAAAAATGACGTAAATACTAGGCTCGGAGGGTGTCGTTCGTCACTCCCCCCCCATGTCAAGAGTTTTTTATATACGTATTTACAGTATTTATTTTCACTCAATTTCACTTAATTTGCTCAATTTTATGTAAATTTTTGATATTTATGAGTAATTCAATGAGTAATTATGAAAGGAAAATAATATGCAAAAATGTATCTATTTAAAGCAAAAAATAAATCATTCTTTGGAATGTAAAAAGAATAAAAAAATCATCAATATTAAGGAGTGTAACAATTGCAAATTTAAAGAATACCAGAAACAAATTTCTGTATCAAAAAAGTACAGAAAAAAGTCATCCGCTATTCAAAAAGCAGAAAGAAATAGATTTTCTGTATTTACAGATGATTTAGAACATTGCATTCTTTGTGGAGATAAAAAAGACAACTTACATGAAATCTTTTTTGGCAAAAATAGGATTAAATCCATGAATTATGGATTTGTAATTCCGCTATGCTATAGTTGCCATCTAGAAATGCATCATAATATTAATTTACAAGAGATTTGGCATATCAGAGGACAATTATACTTCGAAAAATATTTAGGTTCTAGGAATGAATTTATTGCGTTATTTGGAAAAAGTTACATAAAAAAAGAAGGATAACCCCATTTTTGAGATTATCCTTTTAATTGGTCAGCTCTGAACAGTATTGAACAGCTCAGATCTGTACAAGTCTGTATTGGTCTGCTCTACACTTTTTTTATGTCTTTGATGTTCATTGCAGCCCATGTAATTAACTTACCATTTCTGTTAGCTGCTAAAACTACTCTATCACCCTCAATTTTAGTGATTTGATAGGTTTTATCATATTGAGTTAACTTCACACCGTTATAATTGTACAATCTTGTTGGAACGACTTTATCGCCTACTTTAAAAGTTGCTGTTGACGGTGTTGTCCCTTTTAAAATTTCATTAACTCTGTTTTGAACAGCATTGTAATCGTATCCTACATTTGTAAGGCGATTCTTTCTATCATCACCATTTCCCCATTTGCCATTTATTACTTCCTTAGCAAGATCATCAACTGTTTTTGATGGTGTAGGAGTCGGAGTTGGTTCTGGAGTTGGTGTTGGTGTAGGAACTACTGGGTTATATCCTAGAGGAGCAATACACCCTCTATATGTATATCCAGAACCGGCTCCCCATTTACCATTTGCATTAGTTCTCTTTGTAATCCAAAATGCACTTGATCCATATCCTGATTCAGCGGTTCTAATATATCCATCACCTACTTCAATAACGATTGCAACATGTCCTGCACCGTCACTACCATTTAAGGTTGCACCTTTTTGCCAAACCATAATGCCACCAAGCATAGGTTCTTTAAATATTGATAAGCCTGATGCAATTGCTCTTTCGATAAAATTTTCTGCATTGCAATTTAAATGGTATTTTTCATAGCCTAAAGCTAATTGCTCGTTATATGCTCCACAAGCATAACCCACACAATTTGCAAGAACATCACATACATCTGTAGGTTTACCTTTAATACAAGTAGAATATCCGCCAGAAACTTGTCTCGTAAAATACTTATTCTCCTTTGTTGGTCTCGTCGTTCTTATATTCATATTCAACTTCTGCTCCTTCCCCTAACAATTCATCAATAGTGTCGGTGTTAAATGTTGTTTGTTCATCATAAACATTTCCAACCTCTTCTGCACCAATTCCCTCCTCTTCCATAATATAATTGTTTTGATAGTCATTTACTAAATCTTGATTGTACTCAACTTCGATTACTTGTTTATTTTCTTCCATAACTAACCTCTTTCTTTATTTTTATTTTTTTGTATGAATTAAATCATAAATTCCAGCTACTCCAAAGGCTGCTCCAAAGCATATTAAGCCTGCTATTAATGGATTAGTCACTAACCCAGTTGCAATTGTTATTACGGTTGCAATAATGCTAATTATTAAGTTCTGTACTGGAATAAAGCTTGATGGAATAACATTGTCTTTGAAAATCATACCTAATAGCGCAGTCACAACGGCTGTTACAATTGCAATAATTACTTCTACGGTCATCTCTATCACCTCACTTTCTATTTCTTTCTTTTAAAACTTCATTGTTTATAGCAAGTTGTTGACTCATCCCGTTCACTTCATTTGTTAATTCGTGTATACGGTCTTCTAATTTGTGAGAGTTATCTGTGTAATTTTTAATCGTTGTTGAATTTAACTTAATAACTTCTGAATTATTGTTAATTACTTGTGAATTGTTTTCAATCACTGCTTTAAACGAGTCCATCATGTAATCTTTTTCTTCGGCTCGTTTTAACTTTAAATTTAAAAATTTAGGCACGTATATAAATCCTAAATATAAAATGACTGCAATTAAGCAGCCACTTAGTCCAAAATCTGCAATTATTTTTACGATTTCTTCCGTATAAACCATTCCTTTCTATCTTTAAATTTTAAAAATTTATTTCCAATGCCCCCATGCATAGCATGAAATTTGTAATTCTAATCCACTATGATTAACACCAGCAGCTGACATTAAATAGAGATCTTGTGATTCTGTTGCACTACCATATCCATTACTTGATAACCACAAATATTCATACTGATTGTAATTTAAGCAATAATTTTTACATGGGCTTGATGTAAATAATCCCTCTGGAAAAGAAAATTCAAATGGATGATTCCACATATAAGCACTTCCATATAATTCAAAATTTGCTGCTCCATTATAATATTGGATATTCCAGTATTCTGCGAAACCATCCGACCATTTTCTCCATTGAGTATCACGACCTATGTATTCCTCAACTATGTAAACATTGGTTATCGGATACATATTCCCATTTTCATTTTTTAACTGAACTAATTGATTCATAATAATTAGTTACATAATTGTCTACATTGTTATTTTTATCCAATTTATTTTTTTGTGTAATCTAGCACAACTACTACTCCATAATTAATTGTATCTAATTCTTCAAACATGCTAGACCCAATCCAGAGATCAACAGTAGTTGAAGTAATTTGCCAGCCGGCAGAATATAATGAAATTCTATTTTCAACAGGGTAACAAAATGATAACGGAACCCATTGTCCATCTTTTCTGTGTAATATTGCGGTTGAAGTTGGTAAAAATTCATTAACCCCAGTAATTCCATGATTATGAGGTTCCCAATCGCCCATAGTAGGATTAATCCCAAGTACTTTTCTATATATATCTCTTCCATCCATCCATACTCCTACTATTTGTTCTTTAGTAGAATACACATCGCTAATCGGATATAAAATATTGCCATTTTCATCTTTTAAATGTCCATGTTTTGCCATTATTTTCTAATAAGTTAGTTAATAATAATTATTGTTAATCTGTTGTTTTTGTATAGCGAACAACTGCATAAATAGTTACGTTTAACATGTCGTCTCTATCTGTACACCCCATTAAGTATCCTTTATCTCCTCGACCACTTCTGTTCTCAACGTAAATTTCGCTGTTTATTGTTGCTCCGATTGTATTGAATAATGAAGTCGATATCATTGTAGAGGTAAACGCACAAATTATGGTTCCATATTTAATATCTGTGGAGACCATTTGTCCAACTGTATATTCACCTTTTTGAGTTAGTGTAATAGAAACGGTCTTTTCGTAGATTGGTTTTCCATCAATCCATATTCCAACCTTTTTTTCATCTGTTGAGAAATTCAAAATATCGTTAAGCAGAACTTTATTATGCACTATTCCTTTACTATCCCAATAATTATTATTTTTTAGTTTTAGTGACTTACTCAAGTAAATCACCTGCTAACTTATTTGTACCTCCTTCCATTGGAGATACTGAAGAGAAGTAGACAATTTTATTTGTAACTGTCTGCCCCCCCCCTAAGATTTTTTTGATATTTTTCATAAATTCGCTACAAAAAAAGTTGCATTTTTATTTCCATCGACCAATGGCTAATAAACACAAGGAAATAGTTCCTGAAGAATTGTCACCTCTAAGCAATTCTATTGTTGATATCTTTGCTTTGTCCATTATAATTTTTACAATCCAACAAAACAATCCGTCAGAATATAAACAAGGTTGTATAGACACTATCGGTTCTTCTATAAAATTTGCTGGGAAAGTAAATAAATTACTAACTTTTGCTCTGTACATATTGGCTGATAGTTGTTCATTAAAACTTACAGTAACATTTTTTTTGATATAACAAATTAGTGTTCCGTCTGCAAATTTAACATAACTACCATTCGAGTTACTTCCTATTTCACAAGATATTGGATATATTTTATTTTTACCACTGTCTTGAAATTGTATTGATTCACTCATTTCTTTTTATTGTAAGTTATATTTCATAAATTTTATAAGTATATTCTAATGTCCACGGATACAACGCAAAATTGTCAGACCATGCTAATTGGCAAACGATAATATCGCCATCATAAATTCTTAACGGGTTTGATGGGTCTATTTGTTGTAATAGACTTGTTGGAATTACCTTAAATTGATCTGACTTTGAATTATTGGAATATACAATAATAATGAAAGCACTTTCAGAAGATATTGAAGCACCTATCCAATTAGGTTGTTGAGGTGTTATTGTAGTTATTAATTTAGATCTCCACACTATACTTGATAAATCCCAATAATCATTACTTTTTAACTTCAATGCCCTAGACATCAAAATCACCTTTTAACTTACAATTGAACCTCCCATCTTTGGAGATTCTTTGGAATTGAGTTGCAACTTCTATAAGTAGCAACCCCCCCCCTAAAATAATTTACTAATTTCATTTTTTTCATTCCTTTCTTTTATCTTTTATTACCACGTATCTACCACTTCAAAAGTGATTTCTGTGCTTAGCTTTCCATTGCTAATGACTAAGCCATCCCCTACCATAATTCCGCCTTTTGTGGTTGATGATGCGGTTGGCAACGAATAGTTATTCGCACCGCTTGCGATACCATTTAACTTAGATTTATCCGTTGAACTCATTAATCCATCAGAAGATGTAGTTGCAACACTATAGGTTGTATCTTGTGTTGTTAATGTTCCTGTTGTGCCGGCTCCCGTAGTATAAGTGATTGTTTTCCCAGAAATTTTTAAGCTTTTTATGTAACTACTTGAACTACTTTGTAAAAAACTCAGGTCGTTACTTAAATCCGATACCTTTTTTGGAATTTCCGATTTTTTAGCATAATCACTTAAATCGGTTTTTGTTGAACCAACGACTACCCAATCATTATTGACATAGAAACATGCAAAGTAAAAATCTTCCTCTGAAACAGATATCTGTGCTATCGCATTTACGTCCAGCGGTGATATTACTAACTCATCTCTAACAATTTTCTTTGGGAGTGAATTAATTACCATATCTTGTGGCAAGTTTCCCGGTTTAATTAAGTAAATTGTTGTCTTACTTATATCTTGAGTTGGCAATTCTGTTACGATTTCAATTGATAACGTTGTAATCTTCGCAATTTGTTCTCCGATTTGTGTTTCCAAGTCTTGTTTATTCTTTTCGATTTGACTCTCTAAGTTGGTGGTGACATCTGTAATCTTTGTTTCGATGTCGGATTCCAGTTGCTCTGTTGCTTCTGTAATTTGAGTAGTTAACTGTTGATTATTCGTAGTAATTTCATTTTGTAGTGTTTGCTTTGCCGTTTCAATTTCTTGTAAAGTATTATCGATTTTACCAGCTTCTGTCTTGATTTGTTTATCGAATGTTGCAAAATTATGATTCAAGTTACTAGCATTTAACGGTGTTTTTTTGCTTGGCAAATCTTCAAAAATAACTAACTCATCATCCATTACTTCTTAACCTCCTTTTTCATTAATTCATCTTTTTTCTCATTTTTCTTCTCATCTTGTTCTTGCTTTTCCTTTTCTTTTAGATATTGAAGTTCGTAATTTTCTTTTTTCTCTAATTCGTTCAAGAGATTTCTTAAACTTCTAACTAAGAAAAAAGCAGGAACATCATATTCATTTAAAATCTGTATGATTTTATCTTCTATTTCCTTGATTTCTAAAATCACTGGTTTATTCATTCTTCTCAATCTCCTTTATAAGATATATTTTTAAATCTAACAAGTCCTTAGAATTTACTATTCCATCTTTATTAACGTCATTAGGATTTATCTTAAAAAATTGGTATAGTAAAAATAAATTGATAATCAAGCTTAAGACAAATGCAATTGTTATTCTTTTTTTCATATTCTTCTACACATCCTTTTTCAAAATCAATAGTTCTTCGCGTAACTTTAAAATTTCTTGTTCTTGTTCTTGAATTGCTTTCGTGATTACTGGAATAATTGTTGAAATTTGAGGCTGTTTCATTTTTTCTTCTCCTACTTCAAATATAAAATCAGGGTCTACAACTTCCAGTTCATCAGCAATGTATCCAATTTTAACGTGGACACCGTCTTTATAATCAAATTCTTTATGATGAATTTTTAAAATTTTTTCAAGTGCATCATATTGAGATTCAACTATATTTTCTTTCAGCCTTTTGTCTGATGACCATGTATTAACACCAAAAGCACCATTTGGTGTCTTAATTTCGAGATAGTTAGTAGTTCCTCGAACAAAAGATAATTTATTGATTGAAGTATCTATCCTATTATTTAACTCTTGCAACCTAACTGCATGTTGTGGAAGAGTTGGTGTTTGTCTAATAATAATGTTTCTAGAATTTATTTGGTCTGGATTGCAAGAAAATATAACATTATCAATATTTGAAACAGGCCCATCAGATACAATCATATTTCCAGGTTCTGCATAAAATCTAAGATTTGATTTATTTGGATAAAGAGCATTTAATCCAGTTAAATTAATTCTACTGGTATTCATACTCAAATTATTTTGTCCAGACACAATATTAAATCCGCTTGAATAAAAAGTTGATGTACCACTATTACTTTCTATTTTTAAATTAGAATATCCTCCTGTTTCACCATCATCTTTTATTTTAATATTCCCACCATTAACAGTTAAATTATTTGCAACAGAGTCAACAATATTTGCTTTATTTGCTGTTAAACTATTTGCTATTACATTTCCTTTTGCATCTAACTTAAAATTATCTGATTCAATCACTACTTGATTTACGGCTAGATTAAATACACTCATTAATTTTTCTACATCTTTTTCGATGTATAATTCAAACTTGCCATTTACTTCTTCAATTTGTCCATCTACAGTTTCTTTATAGCTTTTTACTTCTGATGATAATGAACTTGCTGTTTGAGTAAGCGAACTACTTAAACTTTCTATTGCACCATCTGTTGTTTCTTTATAACTACTAACATCACTTTCTATCTCTTCTGCTGTTTGAGTAATAGAAGAACTTAGATTTTCAATATCACCGTTCACTTGCGTAGATAGATTTTTCACTTCTGTCTGAATGTACTCTTTAGTTTGAGTTATTGCACTACTAAGTTCTCTTTTTAATGCAAAATTGTCTGAAAAATCATTTTTTCCAATCATTTTTGCATAAATATAAGCTTGATCGTAATTTAATAAAGTAATTGAATAGGTTCCGTCTGTAGTATCAATCACAGGAAAGTCATATTCAGTTGACACTGGACTTTCCATTTCTGTTAACACACCGTCTACCATCTTTAATTTCTTAGTAACAGTGCATTTATCGCTTCCGTATTGATATTCTAAAACATCAAATGTATTCTCATCTTTGTAATATAGGTCAACTGGTATTTCATAATCCGTAAAACTTCCTGTTGTAAGATTTTTAATTCTTACGATACTAAGTCCGTCACGAGTAAATGTGGAATCACTTGGATATATTGTGAAGTTTGGAAACGTAGGTGCGACATGTTCATCTTTAGGTCTAATTTTAAGATTTAAAAGGTATCCATTTCCCACATCATTCAAGTTCAAATTGCCATCGATTGTTTCACCGTCTTTGGTAAAATCATCAATTTCTGAAACTTGTTGCTTGATGCTATCTAAATCCATCTCAAACTTAGTTAGTTTTTCGGTAGTATCTGAAGTTTTTTTAATTAAATCTTGAATCTCCCCAGTATTTTTATTTGCACTTCTTTCAACTTGTAAAAGACGATTCAATGCGGAATTAGCTTGATTATAATTTGTCGTAGTTTCGGATAACTCAGCCATCTCTATAGAAGATGTCCATGCTTTAGGATTATCAAACTCTCCTCCTACCCACTCTAAAGTGTGTTTTGTGATGTTTGTCACGACATCAATATGTTCAATGTCTTGTGATTTTATTTTTTGACCAGCTCGCAAATCCAATAAACCGTATGGCACATTTAATTTAGAAATTGGAGTATAAAAAAAGCCATTTACTTGATTATAAATAGCTTGATTAATCGAATACCTATCAATATAATTCCAATCATCTTCAATACGTAACTCATGTGGTTCTTCAGGAGTTTCTTCTGGATATTTTACATTGTCATTCGTGTCCCCGCTACTCAAAATAATAACATTGATTGGAGGTTTTTGATTGCCATGTACAAAATTTTCCCAATCTTCTATTTCATATAAAGTTTCATCAAACCATTTAATGGAATAGGTATTATCATAATTTGTTTGAGCATAACTACTAGCATATTTTGCAATGACTTGAACTGCACTTCTCCAAGTAGGATTACTTCCAATATATGGTCTATCACTTAACTCAATCTCACTATTTAAAAAATCTCCTTTTAAAGGTATTCCGACTTGTTCTCCTATCCATTTTGCCCATGCACCCATTGTGCTTGGAAATTTAAAAGTATCTTGATATGGTTCATCAAACTTTTGTGTATTATCAAAAAGCGATAATGTAGATTCAATAAATTCTTCATCAGTTTTCAAATCATCTACATACCAACTTCCAAAGCCTTTTATGTCAACATAAGTGTGATAAAGATTATCATATGTATGATTTAAGTTAAGTATCTTTAATTCTGCACTGTTTTTTACAAAAGTTCCTACTACTTGTTTGTTATTTTCAATGTTATCTATATATTTGAAACCTCTTAAATCATCATCTTTAATTCCTGTTACTATCATGAGACATCACCATAACTTATAAACTCAATAGAAAAAGGAGCATAACGAATGTTATCTGTATTATTATCATAAGGTATTTTTTCAACTGTCAAATCTGGTTTAGGAACATAAAACTTTGTTGTTACAAATCTATTTGCCCAGTGGTCAAAATAATAAACATTTAAGTCTTCTTGCTTTATAATTTCAAGTAAATCTAGAATTTCAAAACGATACAACGATTTCACAAATTGAAGTGTATGGTCTGGAATTTGAGCTTGTCTTTTACGATATAAATATGCATTAAGATGTCCACGTTTTGCTGAAGCTTCTATATCATTAGTTTTAGGCTTTAATCCACCTTTTTCTACCCATTCCCATGGTATTTCGAATGATTTTGTACCATCTATTGTTGAAAATTTTATTTTATCCATGTTTTGCTCCTTTCTATCTCACAAAGTAAGGTTCACCTTCTAAATTTTCTAGAAGTCGTATTCCCTTTAATGATGCTCTACCGATTTCTTCGGTTTCACATTGCATAATAAAAGTGGCATTTAAAATTACTTCTTTATCGCCACTCTCTTCTCTAACTATTTTTCTAATTAATGATTCTGGTGCTTCTAAGTTTTTACCATTTTTTTGGTCTCCTAATACAGCAGCAAATTTCGCGTTTGGTGGAATAACTGCTCCAGTAGCTAAGTATGGTAATTGTGGTACTGGTGCTCTCCATGTAAGCCAGTCAAATGGTTTTACACCTAAAATGTCAATGTTATGAATTGTATTTAAAATTCCATTTAATCCGTTAAAAGGTAGTGCAACCACTTTATTAATTCCAGTAATTAAAGCATTCACTACTGCTTTAAAAGCATTGACAATTCCTTCTTTAATACCATCAAAGACTTTGCCTCCAGTTGAAAATACTTTTTTAACACCTTCCCAAGCTTTTCCAAAGATATCTCCAAAGAAAGCAGCAACACTATTAAATGTTTGTTTTACACCATCCCAAGCATTTTTTGCACCGTTGCACAAACCATTCCACATGTCTGAAATTCCTTTTGTAATTGGTTCAACAATAGTTCTATTTACCCAATCCCAAATACCGTTCCATATATCACAAATTGCTTTCCATAAACCTTCTGCACCTTGGCAAACTCCATCCCAAAATGCTCCTATACCATTTCCGATAGAAGATAATACTTCCAAAATAGTATTCCAAATTGGTAGCAATACATTGTCCCAAATCCATCCTGGTGCTTGCGATATAAAGTCCCAAATTTTAGGAATCCATTCTACAATGTGATCCACACAAGAACCTAAAAAGCCAACAAGTAAGCCTACAATAGCATCAAACAGTCCCGAAACAATTGATAAAAGTTGAACTAAAATCCCCCACCAGTCAATTCCTAATAAGAAATCGCCAATGGCTTGACCAATTCCTTCCCAGTCTATCGTTACCAGTCCAGTAAGAATAATATCTCCTAATCCTAAAATTGCTTCGCTAATTTTTTGAGCTAACAATCCCCAATCAAAAGTATTTATAAAGCCATTAAATCCGTTAATTAAATTAACTGCAATTTCTTTTCCTTTATCGAAGAAAGATTTAATATCTAGTCCACTTAAAGCTTTATTAAGACTATCTGCTAATGTTGCTCCTACATCAAACCATTTTCCATCTCCTATTAAAGATTTAATTTTATTTAAGAAATTTAATAGTTCTTGATTGATTTCCATGTTTCCACTGAAATCAATAGGATTGTTAGAAGAGCTTCCATCACCACTCTTGGATGAGCTATCTCCGTTAACTTCTAGTTTATCAAAACTTGCTAAACTTTCTTGCGCTTCTCCTACAGCCTTTGTTGCATTTGCTTGATTATATAATTCTTTCGCATTCTTTTTAGCTTGTGATGCTGTTTGTCCAAAAAGACTTGATACAAATGTTGCGATTGTTCCAGTGATTCTTGAAAGAGCATCCATTAAAGAATTGATAGCAGGCAAAACCGCATTATAAATTGGAGTAAATGCTGTCATTAGATTAGCTTTTATCTGATTCAAACTACTTGAAAAGTCATCGTTACTTTTTAACAATGAAATAAAACTATTTGACAATTGAGTTAATGATTGTCTTAATAATCTAAACACCATTGCAGTTAAAGCAAGTCTTGTAATTTTTTTACTTAATTTAGTGATTTTATTGCTGATAGATTCGATACCATTTTTTATACCATCTTTTCCATTAAAATATTTAGCAATACCATTCCATGTATTTTCAGCACTGTCTTTTATATTGTCAAAATTAAACTTATTTGTTTTAACAATTTCTTGACCCAGCTGTGATGATTCATTTTTTGTTTTACTAATTTCTCTTTCGGCTTCTGCAATTTTAGCTTTTAAATTCTGAGCTTCCATTGATGCCATTGGATTTAATTTTAATGTTTCAACTTCCGACTTTAATCTCTGTGATTCTTCACGTGCACTTTTTAATTTAGAAGTTAAATTTTCTATTTCAATGGTTTGAAAATTTTGTTTCTCTACTAAATCTAGTGGAGCATTTCCAGTGTTCATTTGAGTTGTAGAAATGGCTAGATTTGTATCAGTAAGGCTTATTTTAGCTTCTTTCAATTTTGCTTCTAAATTTTCTACTTCTTTCTCATTTCTCTTAAGTTGGCTTTCCATTGCTGTTAAAGAAGCAGGGGCTTTATTACCACTTGCTAATTGATTGTACTTGGCTTTTAAATTATCCAATGCAATAGATTCTTTTCTAATTTTTTCGATTTTTTTGTCATATTGAGCAATCAATTTATCTGTTTCTTTACTAATATTTTTATAACCGTCAATTAATTTTTTGTTTCGTAATTCAGTATCAATTACAACTTTTCCTTCTACATTCTCTCTTCGTCACCTCCGTCATTCAATAAATTCATAAATTCACTTACTTCTTCTGAATCTTCTTTTTGATAATTCAAATCTAAAATGTCTCTTGAATCTGCATAAAGTTTTTTTTCTTCTTTTGAAAGTTTTCCACGATTTTTCTTTTGCCTTAAGTTTAAAATGTTAGAAAATGTAGTATCTTTTCCGATGTCTAAAAATAAAGAACAGAATTTCCACCAATGCATATTATCAATGGATAAATCCACATGATGTGTTTGGTGCATCGCGGAAAAAATATATTTTGCATCTTTTTCAAAAGAATATATACGAGATAATTCTTTTGTGTCTTTTGTTCCTTCTTCTCCACAATTTAAAAACTTAATTCCTTTAATAATTGCTTGTTCTACATTTTTAGGGACTGTTTTATATAATCGGTTTAACATGATAAAATGTTTTTCTTGAATCGTTAAATCATCATCTTCGTAAGCCTCTATGATACGAATGCAATTTTTAAAGTCACAGTTGATTTCATAAATCTCATTCTCTATCTTTATCTTTGTCGGAAAAGACTCTGTTAAGATATTCATTATTCCATCACATCTAACTGTTCAACCGCTTTGTTTTCTAAATACTTACCTGCTTTCTTTTCTCTTGCTTCTTTAAATTTTGGTAGAACCTCATCTAATAATGGACTAACTAAATCAATATCTTTGGAATCTCCCATTAAAATTTTGCATGTTCCCTCTCCAAAAATAGAATCAATATCTTTAATAATCTCATCAATTTTAGCATCATGAAAATCAAAAAAATCTTTCATTTTTTGAAAATCTTCTCTAAATTCTGCAAATTCTTCTATTTTTTCTATATGTTCAGGCATTTTCTTGATATTTCCTGTTATTTTCGACTTGTCACTTATTTGTAAAATATTATCCATAATATTACACAATTTTGTATATGTTGTGGTATCTTCTGGATTATAAGAGATATATCCTAATACATTCCCACTCTCATCAACTAATTCTTCTTTAATATTTTTATTTTTAACTATAATAGCCATTTTTTTCATATCCTTTCTTATAAAAAATTTAAGGGAGAGTTATCCTCTCCCCTTTGTTCTTATTCACTTACAGTTGGTGTAAATTTCTTTGTTTTTGGATTAAATGTTCCATGAGTTTTTTCACCTAGCCAATTTAATTCGTAAGGTGTTCCAAGCCCAGCGGTATCTCCACCCCAAGATTGAAGTGAGATAGCAGCCTTTTGACGGAAACATTCATATTCTCCAACAGGTTCCTCTGTTTCTTTGAATAATGATACTTCCAAAAATTCAAAAACAACATCATCCAATTCTTTATCGTACTTATAAATGTCGTATAACTTTTGAGCTAATTTTCCGTCGTGTCTGTAATAGCAAGGGTCTACACTTGTAGTTTGAGGTCCTTTTTTCACATTCACTTCAGTTTCACCAAGTACATTTTCTTTAGAATCAGTTTCATAGTTCATTGTACGACTAAGTTCATCATTATCTTTTCCGATAGCCTCAAATGTTTCTCCGTCTCCTGGATTATCAATATAAAGAAGAACGGATTCTTTACGTTGAGCTTTCCCGGTTTTTGCTTCTGCAAAACGTTGAATATCTAATTTCATTTTTTACCTTCTTTCTATACAAAAAAATCCACGAAGGGATTTTTTACATCTTTTCTTGTGTATTCCACAATGATTTGTATTTGATAACAAGCCTTTCTTAAAGTTGGGTCTACAGATACCAAATAATCACTAGAGGAAATTGTTATTTTAGTTACATACTGGTTATTTTTAAGAATAGGAAAATTTTCTTCTTCATTTTGTTCTTCTATCCATTCAGCGATTTCTTCAAAAAACTCACTGTTTTTAAGTTTGTTTTGAAGTTCGTTTGAATGATTAAAATGTGCCCTCAAAATAAAACTGGCTTGTCTTTCAGTATCACCATTTACTTTAGTTCTCAAAATAGGTTTTATAGGAGTTTTATCAATTGTTGCTACATTAGCATCCTTTGATAACATATCTACTCCTAGTTCTTTTAATTTTTGAAAACTCGGACATTTCAAAAAATATTCTCTTAATGAATTAATCATTTTCCACCTCTTTCAATAAATTTTTGTACTGCCATTTCAATTTCTTTCTGTCTATCTGCCCACATTCTGCTAGTCCAATATGGTCCACGAATGCCATTAAAATTATTTAATGCTCTGCCACTTGGATCCAATATTTTAGGAACTCCTGGTCTAGAAAAGAAACCTACTTGAATCCCGTTCTTAGTTAAAGGAAAGCCGCCAACTAAATAATCAGGATCTACCATAAGCATTCCATACCATTCGTACCGTGCATAAGGGCTATTATAAATAATTTGTGTTCCTTTTAAATTCATAGAAGAATTGTTTTTCAACATACCACTATCAAAAGGAACATAATCATCTGATAATCTCCATACTTCATTTGTAAGAAAATATTGTACAGAGCCACCTTCTTCCAAATTCAAATCTTTAATCATCGTGTCTATGGAATTTAATTCTAACTGAGCTTGAAAGTCCATTACTTACCAGTAATTAGTATATTATCTATACTACTTCCAACTAAATTTTCATCTATTCCAAAGACAGTCATAACTTTAAAATTATTTGGTATATCATTCACAGACTCAATTTCTGGTCCTTCACCCAAAATAATTCTATTTTCTCTTTGAATTGTGAAAGTGTCTTCTTTACCTTCATATTCTCTTTCAGTAACGTATTTTAAAAGATTATCCCCATCAATTATGATGTTAATAGCACCCGCTTCTACAATACCTTTTCCAGAAATGTTAATCGAATCTGTTCCGTACCAATAAACTTCATGAAGAACGGTTTTTAAATATTTACCTTCACATTCATTATAAATTGTAATTGTATGTGGCATTTTCATCTCCAACACCTCCACGATACATAAGTCCAGTATGCACTAGATTCTTATAACAAATGTTATAGGTTTTCTTTTTTAAATCATCATCACTAAGTATTTGATTAGCACGTAAATTAGATTTATTAACATAACTTACCGAATGTGGTCCTAGACTTTCGCTAGCAACTTCTTTGTTATCATCATCTGTACTTAATACAGATTTATTAAGATTGTCTTGTTCAAACAACAATTCAGCAATTTCACAAGTAGTGTTGCGAATTAAATCGTTCAAAATCTCAATAGTAATTCGATTTGAAGTCCAATAATTTACTTCACTACTTGCTTTAATTGCCTTTTCTTTAAATGAAGATTCTGGTATGCTAGAACCTCCATAAGTTTTTGAGTAATACTCATAATTCACTAATTCTGTTAGCATACCTTTCATCTCCTATTCTTCTCTTAGCTCTAAGCTAGTTAATGTTAGTGTTCTAGTTTCTTTACCTTCACTAGTAATTTCGATTGTGTTATCTTGATTGTGAACTTGGAATACAATTAGACCATCTTTTTCATCAACTGCAACTGGTTTTTTTAATTTAGCACCAGTTCCTTTAAGCTCACACTTAATAGTACCTTTTGCTTGTCCTTTTGCTTCTTCAAAGTATAAAGGAATAAAGTTTCCAGTATTATCAGTTTTTGAAAATTCATACCAATTTTCCACATGCTTTAAAGCACCGGTTACATTTCCTGTATCATCAATACTTAGATTTTCACATAAATCTTGAACAGTTTTTTCCCCAAGATTTAAAGAAGTTTCCCCACTAGGAACACTTACTTTAATTTTCGCTAGATTATTGCTTTTTTTTTTGAAACATACACACCAGCTTTTTTATTTTCATAAACATAGCCATAAAGATTGTAATTTCTGTATGGGAAGATATGACTATCAGATTCTTGATCTTCATCTGGACTAAAGTATTTCATGTATTGTTCCATTGCAGTTACAGTAGAACTTCTTTCAACAATTAAGAAGTTTAATTCTACCGCATCATCAGCTTTTTTATAGCCATATTTGCTAGTTCCATCTTCTAATGTAACTTTACTATACATTCTAGTTTGAGGAACTTCAATTACTTGTGAGAAACGGCTCATAACTGATTTAGATTTATAAGTTTCTAAGTCATCAATTAATGCTTTTCCAGTTGGAGTAATAAATAAAATACGATTAGTTGTTGGAACTTCATCTTCATCCATTTTATTAATTCCAGCACGCAAAGCCTTATACATTTCATCACCAGTAGTGATGTCTTCCTCTGCACTTGAAATTCCTTCCGTACTAGCAATTTTAGCAATACGAGCAGCATCTGTTTCTGGAGCAACTTTTGTTCTTAAGAACTCACTAGATAATTTTGCTAACATAAGTCCTAAGCTTTCTTTATTATCTAAACGGTCAACTTTTAATTTTTGAGAACGTTCTTTATCATATTTAACTGTTTCCCATTTAAGTTGAGTATTACCCTCAGTATAACCACTCTTTCTGCTAAAATTTCCTAAACCATCCATATCAAGTTTAGCAATTTTAATTTCCCCATTTTGTCCTTTTTTTACTGTTACTTCATCACCATCTAACACAGAAGTTTTTACTTCATTTTTATAAACTTCATCTAATAATGGTAGATACACAGTAGATAATTCAATACCATCCATATTTTTTTCCTTCTTTCTATTTTTTACTTGCCTCTAGTCCCATAGCTTTACGGATTTCATCATTGGTACTAGAATTTGTTGGAGATGTGATAGTTGTTGTAAATCTAGGATTTGCAACATCACTTTTGAATGCTCCAACGTCATTCTTTTTAAGTTCTTCAAGCCATTCAGAAGCACCTTGAAATTTCTGCTCCTTTTCATCGTACTTAAAGTCCTTTTCGTTAAACTGCGCAATTACACCAGCCTTTGCTGATTCACTTGCAAATTCAACGCCATTAAAAAAAGCATTCGTTCTTTCTTCTCGAATACTTTTCTCCTTCGCTTCAGTTTGAGCTTTGACTAAATCGTTGTATTTAGTTTCCCACTCTTCAGCAGATTTCTTTATACCATCAATGTTCATTTCTTTATAAGATTTGATTTCATTGTTGGCATCATTTAGTTGATTTTTATAGGTTTCAATTTCAGTAGACAATTCTGTTCTTACCTTTTCTTTTTCAGCATTAACAGATTTACCATGCTCAGTTAAGATGGCTTTTATTTCATCTTCACTAAGTTTTACTTTACCTTCTCCTATTTCTAAATCTTCCAAATATTTTTTCATATATCTCTCTCCTTCCACTTTTTCAAGAGGTTGTGTCCTCCTAGATTTAGATATTTCCTAATTCTTTCCAGTCTTTTTAGGCAGACCAAAAAACTCGATATTTCTATCGAGTTAGAACCATATTGCCAACATCAGCAATATGCTAGTGCTATCTTATAAGCACTGTACTAATGATATGTCTCTACTTATTTATGTATATCGTAGTTTCTTTTTCAAGATAGACAAAACATATCGCTAGTACACTACTTATAAAAAGTAGTGCATAATAAAAGCACTCTATTTTTGAGTGCTTTCTTTATTTTCAGTATCAATTACTTCTTCACATGTAGCAATTTCTTGAAATTTTTCAAACTTTTCTTGGATTTCATCAGGTGCATCTTTTTTTAGTTCATATTCATATTTTCCAACTATTAAATATTCCTTTATTTCTTCATATAGTTGCATAGCTTCTAAACTCATAAATTCACTCCTTTTAAGTATTCTTCAAGCGCTTTTCCTATTTCATTTGGTTTACCCAATTCCATATTTGCAAATGCTTCCGCAAAAAACTCTCTTGAATTTCTGTGACTATATCCACTTAAAGCATCTTCAATATTAAAATTTTCATTTTTCTCATGTACTATATTAATTATAGCATCTTTTATTTTGTTTGAGTAATTATAATACATATCTCTATCACCAAAAAGATATTTACTTTTAAAAATTTTTATTTCTAAAAGATGACCAAATTCATGGGTCATAGCATATACCTCCATATTCTCTTTTTTAAATGGCATACACCAATTTATTTTTATAGACCTATTCATAGTCTCTTGCATTGCTTCTTTATTCTTAAACGAATTAGTTGAAGAGTTCAAATAAATATTTTCTAAATCTTTATCAATGCCAACACTAGCAACACTACTTTTATTTAAAGAACCGTAATCAACTTCATATGTTTCAAAGAAATCTTTCATTTGATATTTTTCTGTTAATTTCTTTAACTGTTCTATATTAACTTCTAGCAAATCTTTATCAATTTTAACTAAACTATCATCACCTTTAAGCCCTAAAATTTTTAATTTATCTTTTGTTTCTTTAGACAATTTAAAATTTACATTTTTATTAGTTTCTACTACATATTCACGCGAAAATCTGCGTTTTAAATTATTATCTTTACAAAATTGATTGTATTCTTTATCTACTTCTTGTAATTTTTCTTTATATGTTTGATATTTATCATAATCATTGGATGCTTTAGCAACTTCGATTTGCCTTCTACAATCTCTTATATTTCTTTCGTATGTGTTTTGCTGTTGATTTAATCTATATTTTTTTTCGTTTTCTTCTGGACTTATCTCTACTTTTTTAGGAACTGAAATGCCTGGCCAAAAAGGCCATTTAATGTGTCTACAATTAGCACCAGCTATTCCTTGTACATCGCCCTCTTTACAAGTTTCTTGATAATTTGGATATTCTTTTGTTGAACCATCTATCTTATACACTTTTCCTTGCCACCACGAATGGTCTTTATAGTCATGTGTATTAGTAACTCTTGCTCCTAGGTGCTGTGATACTTCATAGTATTCTGCTTTCATATCTTTCGCAAATTGTGTACTTGCATTATTCGTACATTGAACTACTGCAGTAAGTACATCTCTTCTCACACAAGATTCAATATCATAATGAATAACCTTTCCACTTTTTTGCTTATAACTCGCTGCCGTAATACCTTGTTTTGCCATTTGTGTAAGTGCTTTACGAATTGCACTATTATAATCAGTCATACCACTTTGAACTTCCGTATAAGCTTGATTTAATACATTCATGTATGATTCTTGCATTCCTTGTAAAGCATTTGTATGTATCATTTTAAAAATGCCATCTATTTCTTTATATGAGTTATTAACTATATTAAGAAAAGATTGTGATGTTTTTAATTTATCTACGTTAATTTTATAATTTCGAGTAGCATTTAATTTGTCCACTGTGTCTAAATCAATAGTAGATATTCCTACATCTTTTAACATTTTGATGATTTTACTTTTTGGTATTTGTGTTTGCTCTGAAATAATCCTTACTGCTTCTTGATTTAATCCACCAAGTTCTTCTATTTTTTTGATATACCATTCCATAGAGTTTTTAAAGCCAATAGGCTCATATAGTTTAAAATGTGAAGCTATATGTCCAATCAATTCATATTCTAATTTTTGATAAATCTCTATAATTGGTTCTATAAATTTATCAAAGTCTGGACCATTCTGCATTATTCTTCAACATCTTCCTCTGTTTGTTCTTCCACTTGAGTTAGTTTTCTGTATTCTTGTTGCTTTTTAATAAATTCTATAGCTTCTTTTTCTTTCATGTTTCTTGTTTCCATGATATACTGAACGTCACTAGTGATTTGATTATTTCTTTCAATAAGTGCTTGATTTCTTGATTGTTCCTTATCGACAAGAATAGAATCATCCCAATCATGTTCTACAACATAACTTGGTCTTACAGGTATTCCATAAAGTTTACAAAGAACATAAATTCCATAAATTAAGTCATCTAAAGCTTGTTGCATTGACGTTTGAATATTTTTCACAGTCGTGTAATAACTCTGTTTCATAATTTTCATTTCTGTTGCGGTTTTTTCAACGGTCTGTGGTTTAGATAAAATTCCATGTTCTAAGTGGCATTGAACCTCTGCTTTTTGAAGTAATTCGTTCAATCCGTTAAACATGGATGTATCTCTTATTTCTGGACTGAAAATGTTATAGCTTTTATCTTTGGTTTCATCAAAATTAAACTTTCTAAATAATCTTTCTCTTCCTTTGGGAGCTTTAAATCCACCTTTACCATTTGGTTCTAAAATCGTTTCATCTACATCAATAGCAAGTTCAGAACCTTCATATTCCCATAATGTTCTTGAGAATTGTTTATCAATTTCTTTTAAAGTATCTATGGCATTATGATAGATAGGCATTCCTACCGGTGAAGAATTATCAATAGTATTTGCAAGTTTAGTTGTCGCGAATCCTCCTATTAGTTTATCTACTCCCTCAATTGCACTATTTTCTTCAATATCTTTCCATTTGTTTACACTTTTTAAGTCTATCTTAGTTTCTAATATTGTTCCATCTTTTCTGCCTTTATATGCAATATTTCTTGTGGTCATTACATTATCATTCAATGAACAATACTCAAGTCTTGTATATATTGTAGATTCCTCTGTTATCTGGTCTACAATAATGCAAGAGAGCAACTCTCCATCATCGCTAAAACTTACTGGAATGAATTTGTCTGCTTGAACTACATTTACATTAATTTTTTTGCCATCAAAATATGGTTTAAAAAAGATACAAGACTTTCCAATCATGTATTCTGTGTTCGTTTGAATATTTTTCAAAAACTTTTGATATATCTGATTTATGTAAGGTTCATCGCATACAGATTTATATTCAACTACAGTTGCTTCCGCTACTTTTTCACATATTGTTTTAGCAACGTGTAATGATGTTGTCTTAGAGTCAATCCATGGTTCTTTACCATTAAAAATATTTGACCAGTTTTGAATTGCATCCAATATATTTTTGCTAGTCTGTAAATCCAATCCAAAATCAGTTATTATTTTATTATAATCGAACATCTTATGCCACCATCCTTTCAATTTATTTACAAAATTATTCCACATCTTCTTTATCATCTCCTATCATAGGAAGTAATTGTTTTATCACTTTCCATATCCCCATTACTAAATATCTAAGAGCATCTTCACAATGATCATCTTGCTTGATAGGTACTTCTTTTCCTTTTTCAAGTAAGTCCTCATCATATTCATATTTATACATCTCATCTATCAAATGCTCTTGTTTTGGCGATATAAAAAGACGTTGAAAGCTCAACATCTTTTGTACTCTGCTAATTCCTAAAGAAACATCATTTTTAGCATCTTTTATGATCACATCAAAGCATACTCTTTTAATTTCCTCAGCAAGTCCTTTAGCCGATGGGTCTATAAACACATATAAGATTTTTAATCCAGTTTCTTTTTCAATTTTTTCTTTAAATTCTTTAAATTCTGATGCATATTCACTTGGTGATTTTTGCTTTCCAGTTTCACGTCCACTGTGATAGTATTCATCTACTCCTCTAATACACTTATCTTTGTAGTCGAATCCAAAACATTCATAAGTCGTTGCATTCATTTGTCCATAGTCTACCGCTATATACAAACGATTCATATTTTTTAAATTTTCCTTAGTGCATTCTTTTACATGAATTTCTTCTTTGAACATGTAATATATTAACTCATCAATACCAGTACATAATCCTAACCACAACCAACGATACATTTTTTCATCTAATTTTTCTAGAATTTCTGCTGCTTGAATAAGTTTCTTTCCTAACCATGACACTGGTACATCTCTATAATCGGTATGAACATGAATAGCATCTTCTCTAAGTTTCATTTTATCAAGCCATAACATAATTTCAGCTTTTGGATTCTTTGGAGGATTGAAATAATATTCCATTACAAATTCTTCATCATTTCCCCTAATAAATGTTGCTTCAATATTTTGAAGTTCATCTATTCCGTCACCTTTATCAAAAAACTCTGTTAATTCATCAAGTTCTACTAATACAATAGGTCTATCTTCATCAATCATACCTTTGGTATCATCTATAGAATCATTTCCAGTAAAATAAATAGTATTTCCAGTTGGAAGATATGTAATTTGCATAGGACTAACTGTTATTTTAAACTTTTTTTTGTTTAACTTAAGCCGATGAATCGCACGTAAGCACTCTTTAAAAACAGTTTTTTTTAGTTTATTATGGAATTTTCTTAAAATAACTACCGAACCAGGCTTTTTATCAATGATTCTTCTTATTGCTCTTAAAGCCCCACGACTTGATTTTGTTCCAGCACGTCCACTTGTATAAATTTGATGAGTGTGAGTTATATCACCAAAGCTTTCATAATATTTTGGTATGATTAAATCTTTAATATTAACTACAGTCTTAGTATTTAGAGAGAGCATCAACAATCACCACACTCTCATCTTCTTCATCTTTTGGCTGTGGTTTATCTCGCCATTGGTCTGGTTTCCTATTCTTTAACCATGCCATCGCCGCACCTACATCTGGAGGAATTTCTTTTTCCACTTCCTTAGTAACTCTTAACTCGTAGTTAGAAGTGGATGGATTTAAGAAACTTTCTTTTGTTACTTCTTTATATTTGTATCCCAATGCTCTTCTAAGTAAAGCATTTTCTACTTCATAATCAACTATTTCTTTTTCCTTTTTTAGAGTGTCCGATATGTCCGGATACTTCTTTTTCCATTCATTTAACGTTGAGCGGGATATTCCAACATTATGAGATATCTGTTCATCGGTTAGTCCTTCCCTTGCCCAACCACCAAGTAAAGTTAAGCCATCGGAAGTTAACCATTTCTCAACTTTACTTTTTGCCATGACTATTCTTCCTTATTCTCAGAGATTTCTGTAATGTTTTCTTTTGGCTTTTTGTCTTTTACTACCTCAACAACTGGATAATCTCCTTCTTTTTTTTCTAGTAATTCTTTGCCTCTTTCTTCAGAAACTTCAAATTCTCTTCCATGAAGATAAATTTTGCCTTCTTTTTTTAAAGTTAGACTAGCATCCTTTCCATCTACAGTTTTAGCAATTACTCTTAATTTCATTCATATCAAATCCTTTCTTTTATTTGTATGGTTAAGGGAAATGGAATCGAACCATTTTCTTTAGGTAGAGAGCCTAATATTCTACCAATAAACTATCCCTTTGACCTTTAGTTTTCTCCAATCTTGTAGCATTTATTTTCCCATTTTTTATAGGCATCTAAATATAATTCTTTCTTGTTTCCGTTATAAGTAAGTTTGTAAAACATTCCATCTCTTACGGTTGTATTTACTATTGCTTTATTATTTTGAGGTGTTTTGCAACTCCACACAATAAATACATCTTCTTCTGCAATTTCAAAATTATCAGTTTTTTCACTTCTGTTATTAAAGTAATCTACTACTGTTTTAATACATAATTTTTCAAATTCATTATTTTTCATTTTCTTTTCCTCTTTCTTTCTATTCCGTCAATTTTCCTCATTTTTGACGCGTTCTTTTTAATTCATGACATTTTGTCATTTCCAAATCAATCATGTCGTATGGTGAATCTTGGTTAAGCTCCACATCGTGCTTTACAACGATTGCTCTTTTATAGATTGTTCTATCTAACTGATTGATACACCATCTTACTTGCTCATCGCTATAAGCATAAGCTACTAATTCATAACCTTGTAATCCAAAAGCATAAATTCTATAGATCATTTATCGTCCTTTCCTACTTGACATAGACACATAACAAAAATGCCTAAAAATGCACCAATAAATAATCCAGATAAAAATAATATCATTTACAATTCTCCTCCCTTGGACATCCTTTACAATTTGGATGTTTCATACATAACTTAAAATTAAATTTCTTCTTTTTATTCTTTTTCATATGATTCCTTCTTTGTTTCTACTCGCACGTACTAAGTTCATTTATTAGAAAAGAAGGTGAGTTGACTATATTTCATAAAATGAAAAGTTTTTTTTAGAACATGTAGGTGATATTTTTTTTCTTAGTTTGCGAGCACAAACAAAAAAGGAACTAATTAGTTCCAGAAAGAAGTTGATGTCGTTAGTATCTTTTTTTATAGATACCATGAAAGCTATTATCAACGATTTTTTCCGCAGCCGCTAAGCCACTCCTTCGCCACCATGGGTAGAACTGGGATTACCAGGCACATGCTAATCTCACAAACGTACTTCCTACCACCGTTTTTAAACAATAACTTTCATGCTACCTACAAAGGGTAGCAAGAATAAAAAGGGTCACTGGAATTTCTAATTGTTCCATAATACAATTTTACCATAGCTAAACGGTATCAAAAGGTATCAATTGCACTTGACATGCATTTTTTTATAACGTAAATATTTTGTTTTTGAGTATCCTTCGCTATGATGTAATAATTTATCTATTTCTCTCCAGCTCTTTTTTTCATCATATTTTAAATATTCAATATATCCTATTTCATCATATTGACTTAGTCTTTGTATTTCCTTAGCAATATATGCTTTCCAAGAATAAATCGCTGCAACTAACCCGTATATTTTAGTGTCTAACTCCTCATCTTTAGATACATAATTTAAAAATGAATCTATATTGGTATGTGAACTATCTACTACTATGTCTTTAATCTTAACTGCTCCTGGTTGTGTTTTTAAAAAATTGATATTTCTTTGGGTAGCATAAACATCTAATTCATTTTCTAAATGCTTTATCTCATTCTTTGCTTCTCTAATAGTTAAATGTTTCTCTAGTATCATAAATTATCCCTCCATAATCTCTTTTAATTCTTCTTCTAAATAGACTCTGTTTTTATAAGGTTGATTTAGTTGTTTACTCCTTTTTCCTATTGCTGCAAGCATTAATTTCCTGTTTTCTTTCCCGTTATTTAATTTTTGTACATTATTTTTATATTCATGAAACAATTCTACATTATTTTTGAATTGCCTTCTTTCTTTTAAAACTTTTTTTAATTCTTTACACAATCTATAGCATTTTTTTGTATCCATTGTGTTATTTTCAACATAATGATATAGATCGGATAACTTATAGTTATAGTTAGACATTTCACTAGAGATTGAAGATTCAAAATCATCTATTTCATCTAATATATTACTTACCTCTATAATTTTTTCTAGTATCATATCTCACTCTCCTATTTTCTTTGTAAAATTTTGTTTTGCATTTCTAACGCATATAATAACTTGCTTGGTTCATTACCACAATTAAGTTTATATTCTTCAATAATTTTGTTATTTAATTCTATTGCTTGTTTCCTTTGCTTTTCTAATTCATTAATATAATTTATCAATTCAAGTTCTTCTTGATTTTGATATTGAGTGCCGCCACAAATTTCTGTATACATAATTCTTCGACTTAAATTCTCTTTTATTTCTTTAAATCTCTCTTTTGTCATTGCTAAAATCCCCTTTTAAAATTTCTAACATTTCTTTTTGAAAATCAGAAGGTAACACTTCACCCCAACAATAAATTTTCTCTATTGCTTTGGCACTACGTTCTTTTAATTTAACATTATCTTTAGCAAGTTCTGCATTCATTTCTAAAAGCTCTTTTGAATTGCTTTTAAAATTAAGTCTTTCTATTTTTCTACCCAACATCACCAAAGATTCAGCTATAGAAAAACCTAAAACAGTTCCGATAATAATAGTTAATATAATAGCCATTCTAATCATCTCCTATCTTATAACAATAATTTTCAAATTGTTCTTTAGTTAAAAGTGTTTTAATATCTTTTTTGGGAATTATTTCTGCAATTGCCCCTCCATTTGTTTCAGTTTCTACACTTGCATAAGTAAAAGAAGTATTAACTAAAATCACTTTATGCCCATTAACATAATCTCCAATTTCAATTAAATCTATTGGATTAACACTTGCTACAACATTTCCTATGCTAACGAGTTCTATGTCATTTTTGTACCTAATATTTACGTTATTGTTGCTCTGGAAACTTATGATTTGTCCAATACCCAATTTTCGATTCAGTTTATTATAACAATACATTCCTGTTTCTAAATTCATAACCCAAGCTCCTCCAATGTATATTCTTTATTTAATTTCATGTTCTTGTACATCGAACCTTTTTTAAAATACGGTAAGCAAAAATTATCATCATCATCATATTCAGAACTATAAACAATATTAATATATTGAACATCGTCGCCTATATCCATCTCTCGTTTTCTAATAAATTCAATCCTATCTCTAAAAGGTCTAATAACACCACTTAGATATTTTCTTTCTGATTCATCAAGTATTGGTTCTTCTACTTCTAAAGTTAGTTTTAATTTTTTACCACAATTTTTAATAATAAATTTTCTTTCTTCATTTGTAAAATAATTTTCTTTATAAAATTCAACAATATCATATTTAATATCATCATCAAAACAATCAAATTCATAGTCATTAATATAAACTTCTTTTTCTAATTTCATTTTATTTCACTTCCTTATCTAACATAAACTATTTCATTTTCTGGACAAAACCAAATTCTTCCATCAGCTTCTTGAATATGTACTGTCATACTTCTTCCAGTTGGTTTGAAATGCTTAATGACTATTCCTTTATGTCCATCATAAGTTTCAACATATTTTCCTATTAAATTATTTTCCATTTTTACCTCTTTCTAATATTTCTAATAAATTATCAACTTCATCAGTTGCAAGCTCATTTTGAGCATATTCAATTTTTAAATGTGTAAAGTGAGAAATATATCCTCCGTGTTCTTCTATATAGTCTATTGTTTCATTGATAATCTTATTTTTTTCTTCTAATTGGTGTTGTAAAGTATATATTGCTAATAAACCAGCACTTTCAATTCTTCTAAAACCTTCATCTTGTAAATCAAAAGCATTTTTTAATGTTGCAATACCTTCTTCAATTATTTGTTCATCATCCCAAGTATTAGCCCATAATATATCTTTTAATTTTTGTATTTCTTCTTTATTCATCTAACCACCTCATATCCTAATTTTCTTAAAGCATCGCAAATTGGCTTGAAAGTATTATCCTCGGTGTTCCACATATTTTCATAAATATAATCTCTTATTTCTTTTTGCTTTTCTTTATCATCAGTTATTTTTTCAAGTCTATTATAAATTGCTCGTTCTTTTCCTCTAACACTTCGATAATCAACATAATCATCATCTTCTATTTCAAACAATTCCATTTCTAAATATTGAATTTCTATAATATCTTTTAGATTAATTTTCATCTAACCACCCTAAATCTTTGCATTTGTTATATATTGCTTGTAATTCTTCCATATCAATAGTGTTAAAAATATTATCCAAACACTCTATTTTAAAATCTTGTTGTGGTTTATAAAATAATATTTTAAATACTTTTTCAAAAGAATATACTAACCAATTAACATCATCTTGTATTTTTTCATATCCTAAATCTTCCAATGTAATATCTTTATTCATTTATCGTTTCAGCTCCTTTACTTGTTGATTTATAGCTTGTAATAATTCATAAGAAATAAAACATTCATCACAATCAATTCCATTTTGATAGAAAGCTAATTCGTTTCGTTTGCAACAACCATCTTCACAATATTTTGTAAAGCTTACTATTGATGTATATATTGGTTCTTTATCTTGTATATATCCCAGCTTTTTAAACATATCTTTAGCATTCATTATTCATCATCCTTTGGCATTTCATAAATAATATTGTTAGTTTTTGTTGATAAAGTAGCATTTCCTGTATAATTTTTAACTTTTTGTGCTTCTACATCTCCTAAACATATAATTCCTAAAATAGCATTATTTATTTCATCTAATACTTCTAATGCTCTTTTTTCTTTTGTGTATTTGCCAACATGTCCTACATTTTTTATTCCAATAAAAGTATCATCTGTATCAGTAAAACCATTCGCAATAAATAAACCATCATTTACTTTTAGCAATTGTCTTTTATCTTGACTTCTTATCCATAAATCCATATTTATTTCTCCTCCATTCCAAATAAACTATCTTTTAACATTTCTGCACAGTAAACAGGTCCAACATCTTTTTCATTAAAATTGTAAACAATTAAACAATCATCTCGTTTAGTGAAACTTGACAATGATTTTTTGTTTATAAAATCTTCCCATGCATCACCTTCTTCTAAATATTTTTTTAACTCTTCAGCAAAATCATTTAAGTAATTACTAAAGTTTGAATCTTTTGAAAGGATTTCGTGTATTTTCAAAAACAAGCTTCCTTTTTTTATATTTTTATAAGTAGAATCAATGTTATAATGACTTAGTTTTTTTATAATTGATTGTTTTATATTTGAAGATTCGCAATCAAATATTGTTATTTGTTTCATTTTGAACCTCTTTCAATTCTTGTAATTTGTCTAAACATTCTTCTACTAAATATCTTCTTGATTTTACATAACGTTTTTCAATATTATCTTCTTCCATTTTATTTAATGTTTCAGTTTGCTGTCTATATCTTTCTTCAAGCCACTTTTCAAATTCAGTTAAAATATTATTTTCATGTAAAAATTTAATATCTTTTCCATTCTTATATATTGGTTCTCTATTTTCATATAAAGATATTATATATTCCATTCCGTTATAGAGTCCTAGCATATAACTATCATAATTATAATTTCCATCTTGACCTTGAATTTCTATCATTTCTTTACAATCTTTTTCGAATTTATTTTGTTTATTTTTCAATTCTTTATTTTCTCGTTTCAATTTTAAAATCTTATCAAGAACTTCTTCGCATAATTCTGTTCCTAACAACTCATTCACTTGTGTAAAATATCCATAAATAATGTCATAATTGGTTTCTGCTATATCTATTTTTTCTTTTAATGATTTATTTTCTTGCTGCAATTTTTCAATCCTATTATCTTTTTTTATTAATAATTCACTGGATTCATTAATAGTCTTACCAAAACTTTTATTTTCTTCTTGAATTTCTAAAATATACTTAACAACTTCAATTTGTGGAAAATTATTTAACATTTTTATTATTTCTTCTTCACTCATCTTTACCACCTTTAGTAACAAAATTTAAAATATTTTTATACACACTTATTTTTATTTCAATTTCTTGTGCAATCTCTCTATCAATAGTTAAACCAAAACTAACAGCATAATTTTCAAGATTTTTTATCTTATCTTCCAAAAAAGAAATAAGTTGTTGTTTTGGTATATATTCTTGTTCTTCAAAAAACATTCTTTTAGGATAATCTTGATTTCTTGTTGTTCCACCTGTGGGTTCATAATAATAATCAAGCTTTGTTCTTGTTTTATTATCTAAATAGCTTTTTTTACTATTGTCATACATTGTTTCCATTTTATTTTTTCCTTTCTAATGCTTCTTCATAAGACATTGTATTTACAGTTGGTTTATCAGTTAGCAAAGTTTTTAATTCTTCTTTTTTATCATCAATCAATTCATCAATAACACATTCTAATAACCCATCAAATGATAACCATTTATCATAAAGAAAATCATCAACAATAGTACTAAATATATTCCACTTATTTTCTTTATTCTTTACATAAAATCTTGGCATTTTATTTTTCCTCCAACTTTTCAATTTTTTTACCACAAGTAGGGCAATAATTTAAATCAAATGCTTTACTTGTTAAAGTAGTTTTTTGTTTTCCTTTTATTTTTTTAACATTCTTATACCAACCATATTGTGAAATTTTTGCAAATAATTTATAGTCTAAAATATTGCTTTTATTATTAAGCCAAAATTCTATTTCTTCACAAGTTTTACAAGTTTTCATTTTTATTTCCTAATTTTCCTTTTAGATATTCATCAATATAACCAGTAAATTCAACTTTGCTTTTAAAATAAGTATTATCTTCAAGTTTTTCTTTTAAGTATTTTTGATTTTTAATAAGTTGATTAATAATGTATCTGTTTCTCATTATCTCTTCGTCATCATTACCGTTATAAACCATACCTAATTCTTCTATTTCTTTCCACTCATCATTGTTATCTTCTTTATAATTAATACATTGTTCAATAACCGATTTAACATCTTCAAAAATTTCTTTTGTAGTCCATTTTTTTTGTGTTTGTAATTCATTTGGAAATAATCCTGAGTAATCGCAACAATGTGCATAATCCCAGCCAATAAACCAGCCAATTATCAATCCAGTATCAGTAACTAAATGGTCTGCACTATAAGTTAAGCCGAAATGAACATCTATATCAATCTTGCCATAATATTTTCCGTTTAATAATTTATTGTTACTAACATCGACATAAGCTGTAGGGTGTGTTCCTAGATTCATAATATAAAAGTCATAGCATTTGTAAGTCCCACTATATAAAACTTCTGTTTTTCTGTCTTTTTGATATACCATTTCTTTCATTTCATTTTCTTCTGGTAGAATTTCAACTGTATCATCTAAATGAGTAGTAATATCGCTTACATAATCTTTTGAAAATAATGATATTCCTTCAAAG
>CANQQF010000013.1 GCA_947625985.1 uncultured Clostridia bacterium
TTTCTATAAGTTTTTAATCACACCCGCACAGCGGGCGGTTGTTGTTTCGCTTCGCTTCACAAGGCTAAAGCGTAATAAAAAAAAAGAAGTATCACTTAAAAACGATACTTCTCTTTTTTCTTCTGTTATTATTTCTTTTGTTTGCTTACTTTTATCTTCTGCTTTTTTTCTTCTGTTTCTTTTTCTTCTGTTCTTATTTATAATTATCTTTTGCTAATTACTTCTTCTGTTAATTTTTCATTTGCATTTTTTTAATTCTTCTTCTGGATTTTTATTCAACATCTTTTATAGAAAATCCTAAATCATATGCTTTTTTCATAGCAGGAGAATTATCTTTCATTTCTCCCTTTTCAAAGACATTTATTCCATATACATATCCTTTTAATTCAACATTCTTTAGGCTATCTAGAAAACCTTCTATTGAACTCATTGCATTATCAAATGCTTCTTCCCTTCTATCAGCACATGTACCCAAAAAATAAAAATCTTTATCATGGATTAAATGATATACTGGTAATGTTCTATCTATAAATGTCTTCAATTGTCCTGATATATTATAAAAATATATTGGTGAAGCAAATACTAATACATCAGAATTTACAATCTTTTTTAATATTTTATTTACTCCATCTTTATGAAAACATTTTCCTGTTTTTTCACATTTTTCACAACCTGTACAGTACTTTAGATTTTCTTTTAATGTGATTAATTCTACTTCATTACCTGCTTTTTCTGCTCCTCTTTTGAACTCTTTACATAGCATATATGAATTTCCATTTTCTCTAAAAGATGATGATATTATAACTACTTTTTTCATAAGTCTTCCTTCTTTTTTTTTTTATTATAGCATTAAAAAAAAATCTGTCAATATTATTTTTTATTTTTTTATTTTTTTATGATTTCATTTTCTTTATACCACTTTGCAAATTCTTTCATGGAATCTACTGATTCATATTTTATTCTTTTAGCCCTCTCTTCCTCATTCATCTGTGCTAAGGTTTTATCATATCCATAAGGTTGATATATATACCATAAATCTGACCATTTCTTCTCAGAATCATTTCCCAATTTCTGTCTAGAGATTGTTCCTTCATGTTTTCCCATAAATTGGTGTAACTCTTTACCATCATAGTAAGATAAGCATTCTGTGAATCTACATTTTCTGTTTTCTTTTCCTTCCATTAATTTCAAAATACCATCTACTCCTACGGTATCTAAAGCAAAATTTACAAACGCTCTGGGAAATCCATCTAATTCATCTATCCAAAAGCCACAATCCAAAGATATACATGGTCTCTTTACTAATTTATATGCCTCTTCAACTTTATATTTTGAAATGTATTTTATATCATCACTACGTGGTTCTTCCAATTCATATTCATATATTTTAAAATTAACTTCTTTTAATTGCTTTTTTGCAGATGCAATTTTTCCTTTATTATGTGTTACAAATATTACTTCATTCATATTTTATCTCCTTTTACTTCCATTTATTTTTATTAATATATTAAAAGCTTACGCCGTTTTTCTTATTTCATTTTCAATTATCCATTTTATATCTTCAATTGATTTATCAATATTAAATCTTCCATTCCCTACAGGGTAATATACTGAATAACAATTGTATTCTTTTCCATTTATACTGCTCATAAATCTTTTTTTTCTACATTTTGAAACAGAGATTTTTTCATTTAATACGATTGAACTAACTTGATTTCCAAATAATATTATTGTTTTTGGGTTAATAATTTCTATTTCTTTTTTTAATAAATCTAAGTATTTTTCATAAACACAATTAGGTAGTTCTCGTGCATCGATTTGAGTACATTTTCCTAGATTTGTTATAAAATATTTATGTTCTTTCACATCATCATACACTTCTTCAGCAAACTTTTCTGTCCACTCAGAACCTTTAATTGCTTTTATCTTATTATAAATATCTTCATTCATCAAATCTAATCTATAAAACAAATCCCAAATATTTTTTGTACCTATCCATGGAGATTTAATTCCTTTCCATTCTTTAGATGATGCTATATTTCGCCCCGTTGGGTTCATAAACACAAAACATATATCAGGATTTTTTATACATCCTCCACTATAAATAGAATCTAGTTCTTTTGCTCCATATCTTTTTTGCAAATCATCATATTTTTGTTTTAGTTCTTCTAGTTTCATAATCTTTTCTCCTATTTTTATCGTTTTTACGAACATATGTATTGTATCACTGTTTTTACAAAGATTCAATATTTTTTGATAATTATTAGTAAAAAAGATCTCTTTTAAGAGATCTTAATATTTTATATACATTTCTGGTAATAAATCTTTTAATTTGTAAATTCTATTTTCATCTACCATAACTTCAGTTTCATGGTTCTTACTATCTATCATACGAATTAATTCTCTACATCTTCCACATGGTGGATAAATCTTTCCCTTTGAAGAATAAGCAACTATTTTCTTAATTTGAGTTTCATTATTTTTTAACATTTCTGCTATTGCTGCATATTCTGCACAATTACCTAAAGAACACTCAAATTCTACACTTATTCCTGTATATATATTTCCTTTTTCTGTTAATAATGCACAACCAACATGTCCATAAGATGTATATTCGTTTAGTATCTTCTTTCTAGCTATTCTTTTAGCCTCTTTTATTAGATTTTCAAATTCTATATCCATAACAACAAACTCCTTTCAAAATCAGCGTTTTATTATTGTACCATAAAATTAACAAAAAAGGAAGTCATTAAGACTTCTTTTTTATTATCTATTTAAAATCTTTTATTCTTTCCTTAAAATCATTAAAATCTACAAGTTTCCATGACCAATTTTCAGGAGTCTCAATTCCTGGAATATTTATTCTTGCACTATCATCTAAACCTAGTATATCTTGAACAGTTATAATTGCTATTTTTGCTTTACATTTTGAACAATATTGCATAATTCCAATATTAACATTTATATCATAACATTCATTTCTTCTTAAAAATTCTTTCAACCTTTCTTTATTATTATCATCTAATGATTTATACCATCCATGTATCGTTTGGCAATCATGATTTCCTGGAAATACCAATACGTTTTCAGACTCATTATCTCTATCATAAAGATTGTATAAATCTATAGTAAATTGTAATATTTTTTGTCTTGTAAATCCATAATGTTCTCTCAATTTAATTGTTTCTTCTCTAATGTCACCTAAATCTTCTATTATAAAATCTTCTACTTTTATATTTGAGTCTTTGAATAATTCATCAAAAAAAGCATAGCTTACACCATCTACATAAAAACCTTCTTTTCCTGATTTTCCAATTGGTATTTTAAAAAACGAATCATATCCTCTAAAATAATCTACTCTAATTTTATCAAATATTTTTAAATAATATTTAAATCTTTTTACTAAGTATTTAAAATTATCTTTTTTCATATTTTCTATATTATATACTGGACTTCCCCATTTTTGCCCATCACTATTAAAATAATCTGGAGGAGTTCCAGCTTCATAAGTAAATTTTCCATCTTTCATATCAAAACATTCTGGATGATATTTTGTTTCACATGAATCAAAAGGTGGATAGACTGGCATGTCTCCAATTATCTCTATATTCTTTTTGTTCGCATAATCTTTAAGTTCTAACCATTGTTTATATAACATATATTGTAAAAATAAATGATATTCTTTTGTATTACCCTTTTTCTCGCTTATAAATTCTGCATATTCATTAATTTCTTGATTTTTAATAAATTCCTCATATTCTTTGTTTTTTCTAAACTTTTTCAAGGCTTCTTTATAATATTTTTCTTTAAAGCCATCATATACAACTCTATCTTTTTCTTCTATTGTTTCTATACTTTTAATTAAGCCATAATCTTTTAATTTATCTAAAGATATGTAACTTTCTTCTAGTGCATAATAGCTATATGGTGAGTATGGAAGCCCGTCACATGCATTTATCGGTAGAATTTGCCAATATTTCATATTGTTTTCTTTCAATATATCTATAAATTCATATGCTTCTTTTCCAAAATCTCCTATTCCATATTTACTAGGAAGAGAAAATATTGGAAGTAATATTCCTTTTTCTTTCATATCTTTTCCTCTTTCGTTTATTTTCTCATTATATATTTTTAAAATAATTATAATATATATGGGTAAAAAATACTACACTATGAAGATATTTTATTTTTAATATTCATCTTTTTATTTTAAATTTAACACTGCCACACACTCAATATGGCTTGTAAATGGAAACATATCAACTGGATTTATACTTTTTATTTCATATGTTTTTTCTAGTTTAGCTAAATCTCGCATTAAAGTTGCCGGGTTACAACTAATATATACTACTTTCTTAGGAGCAGTTTTTATTATATTTTTTATACTTGTATCATCAAGTCCTTTTCTAGGTGGGTCAACCATTATAATACTAGGAGTAACTTGTTTAAGTATTTTTGTTAATTCTTCTTCAACATCACCTGCAAAAAATTCAATGTTTTCAATATTATTAATTTTTCCATTTTCTTTTGCCGCTTCTATTGCCTCTTTAACAATCTCTATACCATAAACTTTTTTTGCATATTTTGCCATAAAAATCGAGATTGTACCTATTCCACAATATAAATCAAAAACAATATCCTCTTTTGTTATATTAGCTTTTTCTACAGCTAATGAATATAGTTTTTCAGTTTGAATTGGATTTACTTGATAAAATGAAAGTGGAGAAATCTTAAATGTATACTCTCCTAATTTATCCTCTATATATCCTTCTCCATATATATTTATATTTTCATTTCCTAATATAACATTTGTATTTTTTTTGTTTATATTTTTAACAATTGTTTTTATATTTGGAAATTTACTTATTAATTGTTCAACCAATTCTTTTTCTTTTTTTATTTCATTACCATTTATTACCAACACACACATTATTTCTTTTGTCTTTATTCCTATTTTTGTTACTATGTGCCTAACTAGTCCTTTTTTTGTTTTTTCATCATAAATACTGATATTGTTTTTTACTATAAAATCAAAAATAAATTTTGCTATTTCTTCTGTTCCTTGATTTTGTATCATACATGTTTTTATTGGTATTATCTCATGAGTTCTATTTGCAAAAACTCCCATTACTGGTTTGCCTTCTCTATTCTTTCCTAATGGATACTGTGCTTTATTTCTATAATGATATGGATTTTCCATTCCAATTGTTCCTTCTACTTTTAGTTTGTTTATAAGCATTTTATCTACTAAACTTTGTACTGCATTTTGTTTCATTTTTAAGGTTTCTGCATATTCTACATGTCTTAGACTACATCCTCCACATCTTTTATATGTTTCACAATCACTTTCTTTTCTATATTTAGATTTAGTTATAATTTCTACTATTTTTCCAAAAGCATGTGATGACAATACTTTAACAATAAGAATTTTTAGTTTCTCACCTTTTATTGCATTAGGAATAAAAATTGTAAAATTATTTATTTTTGCAATCCCTTCTCCTTGAAATCCATTATCTATAATATCTACTATATATTCTTTATTTTTTTCTACAGGCATTTTCTCCCTCTTTTCTAATGAATAAATTATACCACATAAGTAAAAAAATCAACAACTGTAAATTGTTGATTTTTTTACTTTTATTATATCTTATTTATGTCCACTCCAAGTCTTTCATAATTGGCGTTTATCTTAGCCATGTTTCTATACCTACCTTCAGTTAATTCATTTATATACGTTTCTTTATCAACTTCTATATTTAAGTCTGAATCTTCTAATTCTTTTTTCATATTATATGGAATTTTTATAAATTGAAATGAAATTTCTGATGTGTATTCTTTACTTCCATATTCTCCTTCCATTACCATATAGCAAATTCTAGTTGTTTCCAGTAAGTTGCTGTCTTTTTTATCATTTCTAATTGCATTAAAAGAATTTCCTACACTTCCTACATTTATTAAAGTTTTGTTATATAATCTACTCATAAATTGATCATGTATATGTCCATATATTACAACGTCAGCAATTTCTTGAGAGTTAGTTTTTTCAGTTGGTAAAAACATTTTATATTTCGTTTCTATATCATCCATATCTATTACCGGTTGATTATCAACATCTGGTCTAGCATGAAACATTCTTACTAAACTTCCACTCATATAGAACTCATAACAAAAAGGTAATTTAAATAAATATTTTCTATCTTCTTCACTTAAACTTTGTCTTACCCAATTATATCTTTCTGCTTGTTCCTTTGTTCTTGGAAGGTTGATATTTTTCTCATCTGTAAAATGTCTATCGCAATTTCCTCTTAATATAACATCACAATTTTCTCTTACTAGGTCTAAACATTCTTTTGAGTGAACTCCTTTTGCTATAGTATCTCCTATGCAAATTATTTTATCAATATTTCTTCTACTTATATCTTCTAATGTTGTTTTTAATGCTTCTAAGTTACCATGTATATCTGATATAACTGCTATTCTCATATTTCCACTCTCCCCTATATCTCTATGATTTTAGTTTTTATTTTATTAATAAAATATCTATCATGTGAAACAAATAATATTGTTCCTTTATATTCAATCAATGTTTGCTCTAATAATTCTCGTGTTGATATATCTAAATGGTTTGTTGGTTCATCTAATATTAAAAAATTAACATCTTTTATCATTAACTCGGCAAGTTTTATTCTAACCTTTTCTCCACCAGAAAGTTTTGAAAGTTTTTTAAATACATCTTCTTTATAAAACATAAACTTTGCTAAATATGTTCTAATTTCATTCTCATTCGCTCTATATTGTTTTATGAAATATTCGAAAATTGTTTCTTCTTCATTATTAAATTTAATTTCTTGTGGAATATATCCTATTCTTACACTATTTCCTATTTCTATTTTACCACTAGTTTCTCTTTCTTCTCCTACAATTATTTTTATTAACGTACTTTTTCCTGACCCATTTTTTCCTTTTAAACAAACTTTTTCTCCATTATATACATTAAAGCTAACGTTATTAAAAACATCTTTTTCTCCATATCTTTTTGAAAGATCTTTTATTTTTAATACATCTTTTCCAGATCTTTCTCCAGATTTAATTTTTAATTCTATTTTCTTTTTATTTAATGATACTTTTTCAAGCACTTGCATTTTCTCTAATCTTTTTTCAATACTTTTAGCACGTTTAAAAAATAATTCATTTTTGGCCAATTCTCCAAAACTTCTTAATTTTTTTATTGATTCTTTCATTTTTGCTATTTGCTTTTGTTGGTTTTTATACACTTCAAATTGCGCTAATGTTCTTCGTTCATCTTCCTCTAAAAAATATGTATAATTTCCATAATAGATTTTTTCTTTTCCATTCTCTAAGAGTATTGTCTTTGTTGATACTTCATCTAAAAAGTATCTATCATGTGAAACCAGTATTATTGTTCCTTTATATGATTTCATAAAACTTTCTAACCATTCTAATGTCTCTATATCTAAGTGATTTGTTGGTTCGTCAAGTAATAATATATCTGGACTAGTTAGCAATATCTTAGCTAAGTTTACAATTGTTTTTTGTCCACCACTAAGTGAATTATATTTACTGTCTAATATATTTTTATCAAGCTTAAATCCAGAACATATCTTTTTAAACTTTTCTTCTACTTCATACCCACCTTTTGATATGAATTTCTCTTGAATTTTTCCATATTTGTTTATTAATTTTTGTAGTTCATATTCACTTTGTTTTAAAGTCATTTTTTCCTCAATTGTTTTCATTTCTTTTTCTATAATATTAATGTCTTTGAAACTTTCTTGCATAAATTTAGAAACTATTAAACTATCTTCTTCATCTTTATATATTTGATTTAACATGCCTATTGTAGCATTTTTTCTTATATTTATAGTTCCTGAATCTGGTTTTTCTTCTCCATAAATTATTTTCAATATTGTACTTTTTCCAGATCCATTTGCTCCAATTAATGCAATTCTTTCTCCTGTTTTAACTTCAAAACTCAAACCATCTAAAATATTTTTTAATCCAAAATTCTTTTTTACATTATTCAATTCTACTTCTATCATTTTTATATCTCCTTATCTTCTTAATTTTTATAAGTATAACGAGATATAAGTGCTATATTTATTAACTATTACAACCCCTATAGCAAGTTATCTCGTTGTAATAGTTTCACATGCGAAGCTTCGTACTTCTATTTTCCTTTCAAACTCTTCTCTTTTATTCATTTCATTCATCCTTTCTTATACTTTAATTTCTACTCTTTTAACTACTTCTAACATTTCTTCAGCAATACCTTTTGCACTTTCATATTTATTGCAATTATCGATAATTTCATTCTCTAAATTTGATATTGGTATATATCTTAGTTCAAAATTATTTTTCTTTTCCTCTTCTGTATAATTTGTCTTATCATAATTTACCTTTTTATCACACTTTAATATGTAGTAATAAATTTCTAATTTTTTATTTTGATTTACTTTTGGTTCATCTTTCCAATAGCATTCATATTTTGCAACTGGTTTCAAACTTTTATCAATACTTAATTCAATTCCTGTTTCTTCTAAAATCTCTCTTTCCGCTGTTTCTACTAATGTTTCTTTTTCTTCTACATGACCACCAATAAATTGATATTTATTTTTAGCATATCCTAATAACACTTCATCTTTTTTATTTATTAAAATAGCTTTTACTCTCGTTTCAATTTCATTTATATCTTCATCTTTAATGTTATATTCATTTATTACTATTCTTTCCATAAACATCTCTCCTTTCACCTTCTAAAAAATCTTGTCTTTATAAATTTCAACTTGCTTTAACATGTGACCTATATTTCCTTCTCCAGCAAATTTATCAATGTTAAAGAAATCTTCTCTTCTATCAAACCAATAAAGTTTATTAATTTCTTCAATGAGTTCCACATCTTTTTTTAGTTTTCCTGCATAAACTTCTAATTCTGTGTTAGACATTTTGTATTGTAAATTCATAATGTTAGTCAATGTAATATCATTATTTGTAATGCCTGTTTCTTCTTGAAGTTCTCGATAAGCTGCATCTAATTCTTTCTCATTTTGTTCAACTTTTCCACCAACAAAATTAAATTTACCTTTATATGGTTCTTTTGCTCTTTTGCACATAAGTATTTTATCTTCATCTTTGTTATATACCAATATTACATTTAGCTTCTTCATGCCTTTACACCTCCTTCACCATCTTATTATTTTACCATATTTTACGAAAAAAAGAAATATTTTTCTTGCAAAATAACAAAAAAGTACTAATTAATAGCAATTAGCACTTTTATATTTATTCAAATTGATATTTAATTAATACTCTTCTAATAAATTATTTTAAATTCCATAGATCTTAATCTAATATTTTTATATTCTCTATTACTGGTTGTTTATCTTTTTGTACTGATCCTGTCCCTTGTTCTGATTCTACATTTTCACATATATTATCTACAATCTCTATACCACTTGTTACATGTCCGAATGCTGCATAATCTCCATCTAAATACTCTCCATCTTGATGCATAATAAAGAATTGTGAACTCGCACTGTCTTTATCCATAGAACGGGCCATTGAAATTACACCTCTTTTATGAGAAATATTATTTTTTATTCCATTACTTGAAAACTCTCCTTTTATTTTCTCATCGCTTCCTCCTGTACCATCTCCCTTTGGGTCTCCTCCTTGCATCATAAATCCATTTATAATTCTATGAAATGTAAGTCCATCATAAAATCCTGACTTTGCTAATTTTACAAAGTTTGTTACTGTTATTGGTGCTGTATCAGCATCTAATTCTACAGTTATTGTTCCATAATCTTTTATTACTATTTCTGCATTATGTTTTCCTGTTAATAATTCCATATTATTCTCTTCTCCTTCTTTTTTCTCATCACTATTATTTTCTTCAACATTTGCAGTATTTTCTTTAACATCAGTTGTTTCCTGTGTAATAGCGGTCTCTGACTTTTGATTTTCTTTTTGTTTATGATAATTTCTATATACACAGTAACTAATTGCCCCTATAAGAATTACTGTTAATATAACTAAAATTATATTCTTTTTATTCATATATATCATCCTTTCCTTTTAAACAACATATAATAAAATGCATAAAAATTGTAATAGTGTACCTACAACACAAGCCATATGAAAAATTGAATGCATCCATTTTTTCTTTTTTCCAACTCCATATAATATCGCTCCAATAGTATATGCTATTCCACCTAATAGTAATAAGGTGAATCCAGCTGTTCCTAGTAAACTTGGCAATTTATATGCTCTGAAAATGATACACCATCCCATTAATAAGTAACACATCATTGAAAATCTTTTATATTTTTTAAGATCTATTGAATTTAAAACAATTCCTAGTATTGCAACTGCCCACACAATTCCAAATATTGTCCATCCTATTACTGCGTTATCTTTTCTTAAGGTACACAAACAAAATGGCGTATAAGAACCTGCAATTAATAAAAAAATTGAACAGTGATCTATAACTTGTAGTACTCTTTTACATTTTCGCTTTGGATTAAGTCCATGATAAATACTGGAAATTGTGTATAAAACTATCATCGTTACTCCATAAATAACACTTGATACAATAGCATATGCATCTTCATGTATACCTGCAAAAATAATACACAATATCATTGCAATAACTCCCAAAGAAGCTCCTACAATGTGTGAAGTCATATTAAAAATTTCTTCACCCTTGCTATATTTTGGTAATATTCTGTCTTTAAGTTTCGTTCTTGTCATTCCCTATTCTCCTTTTTTATTTTTTAAACGTATATATCCTACTTCTTCCCACCTATTATATGCAAGATTTAATCTAAATAATAATTTTGGTTTTGCACCTGCTCTGTTCTTATCTATAACACATACATAATATCTAACATTTGGATCTCTGAATTTTTCCAAATCCATACATTCATTTCCAACTTCTTCTAATGAATATTCATAGTCATCCATATCTTCTCTTTGTATTTGTTTAAATAAGCATAACGTATCTAATACCTCTTTAACAGTTTTACTTACAGCTAAATCGTTAATAGTTAGATTGACTGGTAATGTGGAAGTTTCTGTTAATTGCATTGTTGAACCTATAAATATTCTAAACTCTTGAGCCATATTAGAAAGTATTGTAGCTGTCTTTTTTAATTCATCTGCATTTCCTATATTTTCCGTATCACACTTCATTGTATCATAAAACATATACTCTATTTTTTCTTTATAATAATAGTTTACAATTACTTTTTTTAATTCGTCATTAGTATGGTCTGTAATGTTTATAAAATATATAGAATTTTTGATTTGACTATCTAACCACCTTGTCACAGCTATAGTTTTTCTATAGTCCTCTGAAATTTCTTCTAATCTTTGTGCAAAAGCTATTTGAGTTTCATTAGGTTCTTTTAAAACATACCCATCTTCATCAACATTTACACCATTTGGATCATCTGGTTTAAATTTGAACTCTAACAATTCTCCTTCTGTTTTTATTATATCTTGTCCATGTATTTTTTGCATTTCTGGATTATTTAAAACAGTAGTTATTAAACATAGTTTCATCTTTTCTTCTGACATCTCATTTGATATAACTAAAACCTTTTTTTTATGTACAAAAGCTATATAAGCTGCTAAGTTTATTGTAAACCTACTTTTTCCGTAGTTAGAAGGCATTGCAAAAGACATTGTTTCTCCTCTTCTTAATCCTTTAAATACACTTGATAAAATTTTAAAAGGTATCTTTAATCCACTTGTTAAAGTATTGTCTCCTTCCATTAAAAAGCTACTTACATTTTCACTTAATATAGAGCTTTTAAATTTCTGCGTTACTGTTACTTGCTCTATTGCATCTTCTACTTCTTGAATTGACATTTGATCATATAAGTAATAGTTAATTATTTCTACAATTCTATCTTGAGTAGCTTTTATTGGCATTCCATTATAACTTCTTCTAAGTACAAATAATTTTCGTAATTCGACATATATTTTTTCAAAATCATAGTTTTTATCATAATACTCTTCTTTAAGCTCTTCTTTTTTCTCATTTAGTTCACTTGTCTCTTTTGCAAAGTTATACTGGTTTTTAGCCTTTTCCGGTGCATAAGCTTGTCCTTCTGTAAATAATATACTTTTATACATATTTAAAAGTAATGGATCTGCAAAATAGTTATCATCAAATAGAATATAATACATTGACATCGCTTTAGGATTATTTAATAACATTCCTAAATATGTTTCTTCTAGCTGTTGATTCATCAAAAGATCTGGATATATTATCCTTCCATCATCTTCTGGCTCATCTTCAAAAAGTTCTAACATACTCATCTCATCGACATCATTATTTTTGTTAACAATATTTCCATTTTCATCGATTTCGTATCTTTCGTCTTCTCCTTCTGCTTGAGATTCTTCATTATCTTGCTCTGTCTGGTTATCTTTAGCTGTTTCGGTTTTATTGTTATCTTTGCTACCTTCTTCCCCTTTATATAACATGTTAATTTTTTCTATAGCCTTTTGGTAATCTCCTTGTTCCAATGCTTTTCTAGTTTCTTCTATTATTACAGTATTTTCTTTTGTTTTTGGTATTTGTTCTAGCATATGAAATAATTGTGTTACATCCATATTTTTTCTCCTTTGTTTTTTTTCATTGTATCATAAGTGCATATCTTTTTCAATTACCTATTACCTCAAAAAATAATTAGTTTAAATGAAAATTTTGGAGTAGCTTACTAAATTAGCTACTCCAATTTAATAAATTAATTATTTCTAATACATTCCGTCCATTCCTGAAGGCATTCCTGTTTCAGGTGCCCCGCATCCACATTTTTCTTCTGGTTTATCAGTTACTAGACTTTCTGTTGTTAATACCATTGATGCGATTGATGCTGCATTTTGTAATGCACTTCTTGTAACTTTTGTAGGATCTACAATTCCAACCTTTTTCATATCAACATATTGTTCAGTTGCTGCATCAAATCCTATTCCTACTTTCTCAGATTTAACTTTATCAACTATAACAGCTGGTTCTAGTCCTGCATTTCTAGCAATTTGTTTAGCAGGTTCTTCTAAAGCTTTAAGCACTATTTCTGCACCTATCTTTTTTCCACCTTCTAATTTGCTAACTTCTTTTTCTACTTTTGGAATAACATTAAGTAGCGCTGTTCCACCACCTGATACAATTCCTTCTTCAACAGCTGCTTTTGTTGCAGATAAAGCATCTTCAATTCTTAATTTTTTATCTTTCATTTCAACTTCTGTAGCTGCTCCTACTCCAATTACAGCAACTCCACCAGACAATTTAGCAAGTCTTTCTTGCAATTGTTCTTTATCATATTCACTTTTTGTTTCTGCAATTTGATTTTTTATTTGATTTACTCTTTCACTTATTAGATTTTTATCTCCACTACCATCTACTATTATTGTATTTTCTTTTTCTACTTTAACTTGTTTTGCTTTACCAAGTTGTTCTACTGTTGTATCTTTAAGTTCTAATCCTAAATCAGATGTAATTACTTCCCCACCAGTTAGAATTGCTATATCTTCAAGCATTGCTTTTCTTTTATCTCCAAAACCTGGTGCTTTAACTGCAACTACATTTAATACTCCTCTTAATTTATTTAACACTAATGTTGATAAAGCTTCTTGCTCGACATCATCACATATAATTACTAACTTTCCTGATTGTTGCATTAATGTTTCCAATAATGGTAATATTTCTTGAATATTACTAATTTTCTTATCAGTAATTAAAATATATGGACTGTCCATAATTGCTTCCATTTTGTCTGTATCTGTTACCATATATGGTGAAACATATCCTTTATCAAATTGCATTCCTTCAACAACATTTAGTTCTGTATTAGATGTTTTTGATTCTTCAATTGTTATAACTCCATCTTTTGAAACTTTTTCCATTGCATCAGCTATCAGACTTCCAATTTCTTCATTATTTGCTGAAATACTAGCTACTCTTGCAATATCTTCTTTTCCGTTAACATCTGAGCTAATGGCTTTTAATTCCTTAACAGCTATTTCTACTGCTTTATCAATTCCTCTTTTTACTGACATTGGGTCACTACCAGCAGCTACGTTTTTCACTCCTTCTTTAATTATCGCTTGAGCTAATACAGTTGCTGTTGTTGTTCCATCTCCTGCAACATCATTTGTTTTTGTAGAAACTTCTTTTACTAACCTAGCTCCCATATTTTCAAATTTATCTTCTAACTCTATTTCTTTTGCTATTGTAACTCCATCATTAGTAATTAGTGGAGCTCCAAAACTTTTATCTAATACAACATTCCTTCCTTTTGGACCTAATGTTACTTTTACTGTATCAGCTAATTTGTTTACACCTTCTAACAAAGATTTTCTTGCATCTTCACCAAATTTAATTTGTTTTGCCATTTTTATCAATCCTTCCTTTCAATACTATTCAACTATCGCTAAGATATCATCTTGTCTTAAAATTATATATTCTTCACCTTCATATTTTACTTCTGTTCCAGAATATTTACTTACAATAATATTATCACCTTTTTTTACTATCATTGGTTCTAATTTTCCATCTATGTAATGTCCTGGCCCTACTTCTATAACTTCAGCTATTTGTGGTTTTTCTTTACTTGCTCCTGCTAAAATTATTCCACTCTTTGTTGTTTCTTCGCCTTCTTTCATCTTTATTAATACTCTGTTTTCTAATGGTTTTATCATGCTATTTTCCTCCTTTTTCCTATATATTAAGTTTTAGCACTCTTTATTTGCGACTGCTAATTATATATACCCTTTTTGTTTAAATGTCAAGTATGTTCACAAAAATTTCACATATCTATTATATTCTCTCATCTCAAGAATAATACTAATTCTTAAAAAAATAGTTGACTTTTACCATAATTTTAAAATAAGTAAAAATCAACTATTTTTATATTATTCTGTTCTAAGTGCAATTACAGGATCTTTCTTACTTGCCATCTTTGATGGAATTAATCCAGCAATTATCGTTAATATCATGCTTATAAGTACTAATATTACTCCAGCATTAAATGGTACCATCGCATAAACTCTTACATTTGTTATTTTATAAATAAGTGCATTTATAGGAATAGTTAATAAAACCGTTATTCCAATTCCTATTATTCCAGAAATTAATCCTATAATAAATGTTTCTGCATTGAATACTCTTGAAATATCTTTCTTTGAGGCTCCAATTGCTCTTAATATTCCAATTTCTTTTGTTCTTTCTAATACAGATATATATGTTATAATTCCTATCATTATTGATGAAACAATTAGTGAAATTGCTACAAATGCAATTAATACATAACTTACAGTATTAACTATTTGTGTTACAGACTTCATCATTATTCCTACAACATCCGTATAGTTAATAATATTTTCTTCCTTTCCTTCATTACGTTGTTTCTCATTATATTCTTCTATTGCATTTGTTATTTTGTCTTTTGATTCGAAGTCTTTCGGATATATATTTATTGCTTTAGGTTTTTTTAAATCTATAGCACCTAGTTTTTTTAGGTTATTATCATATGTTGCATCTTTATTATTTGTGTATGTTTCCATCATTTTAGTTATTTCTTCAGCTGTAAGTTTCATCATAGCCATTCTCTGTTCATTTGATAAAGAATTTATATCAAATTCTTCATTTTCTTTTGGAAATTCAAGTCCTGAAAATACATTTATATTAGTATCTTCTTTTTGTTTCTTTACTATATCATATTCCTCTGATTTATTTATTACATATTCTTTCAAATCTTTTGTATACCCTACACCTTCATTCATTGCTGTTGCTACACTTTGTTCATTTTTCTTTATAATTCCTACAACTTTTATTTCTTCAGCTTCATCTATTTTTTTCTTCATATACTCTTTATCTTCACTCTTGTCAATCCAAAGTCCATTTTGTTGTTCATAATAATCTGGATTTAAGATCAATTTAAATTTTAGATTTAATAATTCTTCATATGTATATGATTTTTGTTCAGTACTTTCTTCAATTTTTTCTTCGTTTTCAATTGCTTTCCATTTCTTTTCAAGTTCTTTTTGATCTTTTAACCCTAAAGAGTACAATGTATAATCACTAATTCTATTATCTTCACTTACTACTAAAACTACTTCATTATATTTTTTAGGCCAACTACCTTCAACTAAATCATATTGTGAATTTAATAATTCTTGATTATCTAACATTTCAAACCATACATCAGTATTGGACATCATCATTCCACTGCTTCCCATCATGTCAGACATAGGAGAATTGTTCCTTGCGTCTACCATATCTCCCATTCCTAGTGCATCCATGATTGTGCTTGGATTAACTTGAACAATTCCATTTTCTGTATCTGTTTTATATAAATTTATTGGTAAATTATATGAATATTGAATTGCATTGCTGTTGTTTGAAATATCATTATTTCCTTCATCAATATATTTTTTCATTTCCTCTAAGTTGTTATTTTGTTTCTTATTTGAAAGTGTTGAAAGCATTTCGTCCATTATATCTTGAGAATATATTTTTCCTTCTTTCTGTCCTTCTGTATTTCCTTCTATTTGTCCCATCATTGTTTCCATCATACTAGACATATCAATCGTTGCCTCTTCTAAAGTTATTGGATACGAAGATAGTGTATCTTCTTCAACTTTATTTATATAATTTTGGACTCCTGTTGAAATCGCAAGTATTAATGCAATACCTATTATTCCTATACTTCCTGCAAAAGATGTTAGAATTGTCCTTCCTTTTTTAGTCATTAAGTTATTTAAACTTAAATGAAATGCTGTTAAAAATTTCATTGAAGTTCTTCCTGACTTTGGTTTTAAATCTTCTTTCTCCTTCTTCGAATTAAATGGATTCGAATCTCCTGTTATTTTCCCATCTAAAATATTTACAACTCTAGTTGAATATTTTTCAGCTAAATCAGGATTATGTGTAACCATTATTATCAATTTATCTTTTGATATCTTTTTTAGTAATTCCATAATTTGTACACTTGTTTTTGTATCTAATGCACCAGTAGGTTCATCAGCTAAAATTATATCTGGATTATTCACTAATGCTCTTGCTATTGCAACTCTTTGCATTTGTCCGCCTGATAATTGATTTGGTTTTTTATTTATTTGATCTTTTAATCCTACTTCTTTTAGTACTTCTTTCGCTCTCTTCTTTCTTTCTTTTTTTGATACTCCTGAAATAGTTAAAGCTAATTCTACATTTGATAATACCGTTTGATGAGGTATTAAATTATAACTTTGAAAAACAAATCCAACTGAATAATTTCTGTATGCATCCCAATCTCTATCTTTAAATTCTTTTGTAGACTTGCCATTTATAATTAGATCTCCTGTGGTATATCTATCAAGTCCTCCTATTATATTTAGAAGTGTTGTTTTTCCTCCACCACTTTGACCTAAAATAGATACAAACTCATTTCTTCTAAACTCAATATCTATGCCTTTAAGTGCTTCTACTTTACTTTCTCCTGTAACATACTCTTTTCTAATCTTTTTTAATCTAAGCATTTACATTCTCCTTTTTAATAACTTCTTAATAAATTACTTATATACTATTTTTTTACAACTTAAATTATACCATTGAAAAATTAATATTACAACAGCTTTTTTAACATAAAAAAAGTCCAACTCTTTTAATTAAGTTGGACTTTAAAATCAGACAATATGTCTACTTTTTAGTCAGTTTAATAAAATATTATCTAAGATTATCTCCATATTTCCATACTTGCTTTAGTAAATTTAATGCAAGTGCATGTACTTCTTCTGAATATTCATGTTCTTCAATCATAATAGTAGATATAGCATGTTCAATATCTCTTACATTAACTCCATGTAATGCACTTATATATTGTGCGCATTTAGCAAAATCAACTATATACTCTATTACTTTTTGTAAATACGAATCCCGTTTATTTTCATTACACCAGTGTCTAAATTCCTTTCTTTTTCGATTCGATTTGAATATAATAACACTTGATCTGTAATTATCATAAACTTCATCTTTCATCCATGAATACTTATCTTCCTCCTTAATATAATCTAAATAATTGTTGATGTCAGATACCATCTTGTTATTTCTATTTATCATGACTATACTCCTTATTTTATTTAATGCACAATAGTCAAACACTGACTTTTATAACAAAATTTACATATTTATTTTATCATAACTTTACATAATTTTCAAGTTTTTAATCATCTTTATTTATATTTTTATTTTCTATTACTATTAAATGATCTCCATCTTTTACTTTATATTGTTTTTCAGGAGATATTTTCATTTTTTCATTATTACTTTTTACACCTATTACATTCATTCCTTGTTTGTTTCTAAGGTCAAGTTTTTCTAATGTTTTTCCTACCCATTTTTGAGGAACTCTAATATCTGCTATATCATAATCATCAGAAGCATTAATAGTATCAATAATATTAATATCCATTATGCTTTTAGCAACTTTTATTCCCATATCTCTATCAGGTGAAACAATATGTTTGACTCCCATCTTTTCTAATATTTTTTTATGTATATTATTTGTAGACTTTACAATTATTTTAGGAATACCTGCTTCCTCAAAAATCATAGTAGCAGCAATACTAATACCCAAATCATCTACTGTTATTATTGCTATATCGTAATTATTAAGAGATAATTTTTTCAGTTCTTGTGTATCTCTAATATCTATTTGAACAGCTTCTGTTGCATAATCAACAACATCATCAATTCTATCCATATCTTTATCAATAACTAACACATCACAATTATATTCATATAATTGTCTTACTATACTTGCTCCAAATGTTTTAACTCCTAAAACTAATATATTTAATTTAGCCATCTCAATTCCCCCATCTTATCAATTCTCATCCAACTAATAAATCACATTTAGGATATTTTATCGTATTTTTTCTACTTTTATTATATTTTGAAAATAGAGCAAACGACAACGTTATAGGCCCTAATCTTCCAATAAACATTAACATCATAATTATAACTTTTCCTATTATACTTAGCTTTGGTGTAAGTCCGAGTGTAAGTCCTACGGTTCCAAATGCTGAAAATACCTCATATGCTACATCCATAAAATCTACATTTCCCGAATTTTTCTCTGTTATTGTTAACAAAACAATTGATAAAACAATGATACACATACTTATTGTAAAAACTGAAATTGCTCTTTTTATCGTTTTATAAGGTATTTTTCTTTTAAATACTGTAGTTTTTTCTTCTCCTCGTATAAAACTAACAACCGTTAGTATAAGAATTACAAAAGTAACATTTTTTATTCCTCCCCCTGTGCTTGCTGGTGAAGCACCTACAAACATATATAACATAGATATAAATTTTGTAGTAGATGTTAATGAATCTGTGTTTATAGTTGTTGCTCCTGCTGTCCTTAATGTAGTTGAATAAAAACTTGACTTTAATAATTTTTGTGTAAAAGTATCTTGTTTCATAATATTTATATTATCTTTTTCTAATACAAAAGTCATAAATGTTCCACTAATTAATAATACTATCGTACTTATTAATACTAATCTTGTATGAATAGATAACTCCTTCCATACTCTTGATATTCTAGATTCACTTCTTATATGTATTTTAACAGCTCTTAACAAATCATCCCATACAGTAAATCCTAGTCCACCAAAAATTATCAAAAACATAACTGCTATATTCACTATACCATCGTATTGATAAGGTATTAGGCTACTATCTCCTATAATATCAAATCCTGCATTACAAAAAGAAGAAATTGAGTGGAATATTGAATAATATATTCCTTTTCCAATTCCATAAGCAGGTATAAATCTTATAGCTAATAATATTGCTCCAATAATTTCAAAAGTTATAGTATATAAGAATATCCTTTTTATTAGTTTTATTAATCCTTTCATATTATTTTGGTTTAATGATTCTTTTATTACCATTCTTTCTGATAAGTTTATTTTCTTCCCCATTAGCATTAATATTAAAGCTATAAAACTCATGAATCCTAATCCACCAATTTCAATTAATATCATAAGTACTGTTTGGCCAAAAACAGAAAACTGTTCAACTGGTACAACTGTTGTTAGTCCCGTTACGCATAAACATGATGTTGATACAAAAAGACTATCTATAAAAGAAATATCTTTTCCTGTTTTATTACTTATTGGTAACTTTAAAATTATTGCACCTATTAAAATAACTATCATTACTCCTACTACTAAAATTTGTGTAGCATTTAAGTTATTCCTTCTACTGCTTTCCATTTTTACCCCTTCTCATTTTTAAACTACATAATATTTTACCATATTTTTCTTTAAATTACAACTATTTCCTCATTTTATATGCTTATTTTGGTTATAATTGTGCAACAAAAAAGTAGATATATATACAATCTACTTTTTAATCTTCCTCTATATTAAATCTAATGTTTAAATATATTTGTAATAAAATTTATTATTTTTTTTAAAAAACTTTGTTTTTTAATTTCTTCTGGAAGATTTTCTACTTCTATTATATCTTCATTATTAATACTTTTATCATCTTTTTTATTTTTAAACATATTATCCGGATTATATCTATCTCTAGATTCTTTTTCAATGCTTTGCATATCTTGTTTTTCTTTAGCAATTATTTTTTCTCTTTGTTCAGGCGTAGCCCAATAATCTCTATATAGTATCGCAATAAGTGTTTTAGCTATTTTTGAAACATTCTGTTCATCCAATGTTTTATGTGGATTATATTCAAACTTATACTCTCTATTATTGTTACTTTTAAATAGTTCTATTTTATTTTTTGGTATTTTATTATAATCCTCAATAGAAATATATTTTATAATTTCTAGAACTTCAGTATACGCATTTGCATACTCAATATTTACCATATAGTTTCTCCTTAATAATATATATTATATTTAATCGTATTATATAATATTATATATATATAGTATATTAAAATTTGATTAAATTTATATTACAAAAGGTTGCTATTTTGCAACCTTTTTATTTTATCTTTTTACAACATAATTATTTTCTTCGAATTTTTCAATTAGTTTGTTCAAATCTTGATTTATTTCTTCACTTGATAAAGTATGATCTTTTGCAAGTAAAGTAAATCTTATTGTTATACTTTTCTTATCTCCAGTTTTAATTTTATCTTCAAATATATCAATTAATTTATATTCAGTTACATATTTTGCTTTTGATTGTTTTATACACTTTTCTAAGAATGAATATTTTTCATTCTTATTTAATAAAACACTTATATCTATTTCTACTGGTTGGTATTTAGAAACTTCTTCATATACTCTATTTTGAGCCTTTATATCATTTAATTTATCTAAATCAATTTCGATAACAATTATATTAGACTTTTTATCTATACTATCTTTTATTCCTAAATTTAAATCTGATATATATCCTATTTGTTTTCCATTACAAACTATCCCAGCAGAATTAACTATATTTATCCAATTATGTTTAATATCTTTTAAATCCTCTACTGTAACTTTTACATTTTTATTTAACTCAACTATTGAATAAATGATGTTCAACCCTTCATTTATTAGCTCTTTGACTTTTTTATTTTTACTACATATTACAATTCCTAATCTTTTTGACTCTATACAATTTTTACCTTTTTTAGGATATTCAAAAACTCTACCACATTCAAATATTTTAACATCTTGATAGTATTTCAAATTTTGTCCTACGTTGTAAAGTAACGATGGAATCATGCTTTCTCTTAATACACTATGATCTGCGTTTAAACTATTTACTAGTTTTAAATTATCCTCATTCACTTGTAAATTAAGTTCTTTATTCTTCTTTTTATCATACCATACATAAGTATGTATTTCAGAAAATCCATATTTAATTGCTAATAAATCTTTTATTGTATTTTCAACTTTCTTTTCACTAGTTGTTTCTGTAATTACTAATGGTTGTGATGTAGTTTTAGGCTCAATATTATCATATCCATGTATTCTTGCGATTTCTTCAACTAAATCTGCTTTTATACTCACATCTTTAGTAGCTCTAAAACTAGGAACTCTTACTATTAATTTTCCGTTCTTTTTATTCACTTTATATTCTAATGACTTAAGAATTTCAACAATTCTTTCTTCTGTAAACTCTATTCCTATTCTTCTATTTATATAATCTTTATCTATCTCTATAGATATTTCTGGATATTTTTTTACATATACATCTGTTAACCTAGAAACTATTTTTATGTTTTTATCATTCTCTTTTAATAACTTTATATATCTTTCAATTGCAAGTTTTGTCATTTCGGGATCTAAACTTTTTTCATAATGTGCACTTGCATCTGTTCTTAACTTTATATCTAAAGCTTGTTTTCTTATTGCATAAGCATCAAAGTTTGCTGATTCAAGTAATAATGAATCTGTTTTTTCAGATATTTCCGAGTTTGCTCCACCCATAACACCCGCTATTCCAATAGGCGTATTCTGATTCCATATCATTAATGTGTCTTTAGGTATCTTTCTCTCATTATTATCTAATGTTTTAAATTTTATTGCTTTTTCCAGACTTTTTACTCTTATATCATTTACTAAATTTTTATCATAAGAATGCATCGGCTGTCCTAATTCCATCATAATATAATTAGTTAGGTCTACAATTAGGCTAATGCTTCTCATACCGCAATAATATAATCTTATTCTTTTGTTAATATCTAGTTTTTTCTTTGTTATATTTTCTACCTCAATTGCTGAAAACCTATAACATTTTTGTTTATCTTCAACTTTGATTTTTACTTTCTTTAAATCATTGTATTTTTCCAAATTTGTAATAGGTAATTTTTTTAGTTTTCTTCCAGATATTGCTGCAATCTCTCTAGCTATACCATAATGACCCCATAGGTCTGGTCTATTCGTTAAAGATTTATTATCAACTTCAAATATCACATCTTCAATATCAATAACTTCTTTTATATCTACTCCTAGTTTTGTATTTTTATCTAAAACCATTAATCCTGAATGATCATCTGAAATTCCTAATTCTTTTTCAGATAAACACATTCCATTACTTATTTCTCCTGCCATTTTAACTTTTTCTATTTTGTTTCCATTTACTTGCCCACCAACTTTTGCAAATGGAACTATATCTCCAACTTTTATATTTGGAGCTCCACATAGGCAAGTTTCCGTTTTATTTCCACAATCTAATTTAACTTTTTTTAATTTTTTTGATTGTTCTACTTTTTCTATATCTACGATTTTGGCAGTTATTACATTTTTTATATTATTTCCATATTTAACAATACCCTCTACTTCTGCAGTAGATAATGTAAATTTATTGATTAATTCTTCTAAATCTAATCCTTCTAAATCAACAAAGTCTTTTATCCAGTTCATTGAAATGTACATTTTATTTTTCCTCCTTATTTAATACCTATTTGTTTTAAAGCCCTTAAATCTCCTGAATTTAAAACTCTTAAATCATCTATTCCATATTTCATCATAGCTAATCTTGATAATCCCATACCAAAAGCAAAGCCTGAATACTTTTCTGAATCAATTTCTCCCATTTCAAGTACATTTGGATGAATCATCCCACATGGACATAATTCAATCCATCCTCCATTTTTACATACTTTGCATCCTTTTCCATTACAATACATGCAACTAACATCTAATTCAAATCCTGGTTCGACAAATGGAAAGAATCCAGGTCTTAGTCTTACTTTTACATCTTTCTTGAATATTTCTGATAAAGTTGTTTTCATAAAATATATTAAATTCGCTACAGATATGTCTTCATCTACCATCATTCCCTCTAACTGAAAAAATGTATTTTCGTGAGATGCATCTATACTTTCATTTCTAAAACATCTTCCAGGAAAAATAGCTTTTAAAGGTGCTCCATATTTTTTCATTATTTTATTTTGAGCAGCTGATGTTTGAGTTTTTAACAATTGACCATTTTCTAGCCAATATGTATCTTGCATATCTCTTGCAGGATGATATTTGGGAACATTTACTGATTCAAAGTTATTATATTCTGTTTCTACTTCGTTTCCATCTTCTACGTTAAATCCCATTGTTCTAAATATTTCTTCAACTTCTCTTTGAACAATTGTTATAGGATGTAATGAACCCAAATTGCTGTCAACTGGTAAAGAAAAATCTATTTTTTCTTGATTCTTCATCTTTTTTTCTAACTCTACTTGTTTTAAATATTTCTTTTTATTTTCAATTTTTTCTTCAACATTTTTTCTTAGCTCATTAACAACTTTACCTATTTGGGGTCTTTCTTTTTCATCATAATTTTTTAAGTTCTTAAGAATCTGAGTAAGCTCACCCTTTCTTCCTAAAATTTGATTTTTAACTTTTTCTAACCCTTCGGAATTTTGAATTTCATTAATTTGAGATTCTAATTTTTCTTTGATTCTCTTTAATTTTTCTTCCATTTTTCTCATCCTTTCTATTAATAAAAGACCCTTTTCATCCATAGGACGAAAAGGGTCTTTTCCGTGGTACCACCTAAATTTATTTATCATTTATAATAAACACTCTCATTTGCACTATAACGGGTACGCCCGCTTATACCTACTATTGTTCAATATAAGACCTCCAAGTGAATTTTCAATTTTGAGTATATAAACAGACTTTCAGCCGGTGATCTGTTCTCTCTACTTATACTTTATCAAAATTTACTATGCTTTTCAAAGGTTTTAAATTATTACCTTAATAATTCTATCACTCTTTTTTACTAAAGTCAAATATATTTTCTATGTGTTATTAAAGTTTTTCGTACTTTTTAGTTTAATAAAAAATATATATCATCTTTTTTATTTTATATTTCATCTAATTCTTTTTCTTCTTCATTTTTTTCTTTTATATTTTTATCTTCTATTTTATGCTCTTCTATATTCTTTTTTAATTGTGTATCTACACTTAAAGTATCGCGAAATACTTTATCTCTACCCTTACTTTTCTGTTTAATAGCTCTATCTAATTCAGATATAAATTTATCAATTTTCTCTTCATCTTTTGCTGGTAAAAGATTTTCTGTACTTTTTACCTTATTTTTATCGAAAAATAAGTTTATGTTCAAAAGCATACGTTTAATTGGATTTTGCTCCCTTGAAGGGTTGGCCTTTACAGCTTTTAAAACTTCTACATTGGAATCTTTTCTTAATATTTTTTGTAATGTTTTCTTTTCAGTATTTTCATTAGATGCTACTGCTTTCCTAATTTTATCATTGTCATCAATGGAAAGCTCTTCTAATATTTCTTGAGGAGTATTTTGGTGTCTTGCTACACCGTTCCCTAATTTTAGAATCTTTTTCTTTAGACAAAACTTTAAGTGCTTCTATAGGAAGATTCTCCTTTTTCAATAATTCTTCTTTAACTTTAGGTACTGGATCACATGCCATTATATATTCAAAATATTCATTATTAATTTTTTGAATTGCTTGACATTTTTCTTCTACTGTGCAGTTTCTTAAGGCGTTATAATCAGCACTTTTTTCAAAGAACTCATCATTTTTTTGCATAATGCTACCATCAACCTCAAATAAATCGTCTATTCCTTTGTTTTTTGTTTTATTTTCATTATTTTGTTGATTTTCTTTTTTTTCTGAATTGTTTTTTTCTTTTTCTCCTTGCTCTTCTAATTCATTTATTTCTTCTATAGTTTTTTTCATATCTCTTATTATTTGTGTATCTTCCCCATATTTATTTAGCTCTCCTACTCTTACCTTTAGTCTTGTTCTTATTCTTTTTTTAGTATCAAGTGTAGTATTATAAGAATTAGCAAGTTCCATTAGCATACCGAAAACATATGTCGGGATTCCACTCTAAATTATCACTAGCCAATATGTCACAATATAATACATCTATTTGACTATTGGTTAACTTTCTATTATTTTTTATGTAATTACTAGTATATAAGCTCCATTCTTTGTTACCTTGTGATGTTTTAGATTTTATATCTTCATATATTTCATATGGTAAGTTTGGATTACCAGTTAAACCTAAAGCAATATCTGAATCAAGTGATTTTTTTCCATTTTGAATTTTTTCATAAAATTTTAATATTTTTTCATTTGGTATACTAGGATTGCTTAATACCTCTTTTTTTAAATTATATTCTTTATTGTTGTATAAATATTCTAATAATTCTTGATTGTTAGAATTTCTAGCTATCTCTACAATTGCTGATACGCCATATTCTCTTATTATGTTATTGATTGTGTTTAAATCTAAATTCTCATTTTTACATAAATTTATTAAATTCATTGTTAAATTTCTCCTCTACTTATTTTTACATTACATATGCTTATACTCTACTAAATATAGACTTTATCTTGTTTATCATTTTCTTAAATATAGATTCTTTATATTTAATCATTAAAACATCTTCATTACCTTCAGTCATATCTTCATTGTTAAATAAACTATCAACATTATAGTCTTTATTCTTAATATCGTTTTCAACATTTGTGTATTTGCTATCTTCCTCAGTAATTCTATCTCTTTCATTTTTTGAAGCAAAATAAAATATATAAATTTCCTTTAACAGTGCTTTTGTTATATCTAAAATATTTTGATTTTGTAGACTAATACTTGGATTTATTTTCACTTGGTATTTATCGTTTTTATTCTTATCCAAATATTCAACAAGCTTTTTAGGTATTTTTTTTTGTTCGTTATAAGGAAGACATTTAACTATATATAATGTTTCTGCAAATGCATTAGCATATTCTATATTCATCTTCCTACGCCTCCTTTTTCTTTATCTGAATTTTTAAATGCTTCTAGCATCTTTTTTATTAAAGTGTTGTCACATTTTACTTTTGCAAATACACTTAAATCATTTGAATTATATACTCCTTCTATTGGTTGATTCTCATTGTCACTTTGTCGTTTTCCTTTATTCTTTTCAATTTCATAAGCATCATATATTTTTATTGGAAGATTGTTTTGCTTACTAAATTTTTCAGCTTCTTTCAATAAGTCTTCTGAAATTTCTTGTACATCTTTCACAACTAAAATATATGATGGTTCTATTTTAGTCCAATCTACTAAAGTTTCATTAGTTCCACCTTTCTCAATAAATTTTATAACTTTTGGGAAATCTATTGAATTTTTTTCAAACGAAAATCTATCTAGAGCATTATTGTATCCTTTATTTATAGTTTTTATAGCATCAATAGGAACTTTTGAAAATCCCATTGCTATTTTTCTATCTAAATGTGGCTTTAGTCCTCCTACCTTAGCTATTGATGTTGACAATTCTGTATATTTTTTAGTTATAACCTTATTAAGACTATCATCAATATATGTATTTTTTAATGAAATTTTCCCTTTTAAATCAAATGGATTTTTTTCTTTTTCATAATCAAACTCATTGTTAAAGTTAGGAATGAAATGTAAAAGCATAACTCTTTCATCATTAATGTTATCTATCACTTCTTGTTTTTCATCAAATAGTCTATTGGCAATCATTTTACGATTTATATTCTCATATTTTGCATAAACTTGTTTTAATAATTCTGTAACATTATCATCTTTCTCTTTTATCTTTTTATCAATCTCATTCAATTGACTTATTATTTCGTCTATTTGAATTGTCTCTTCTTGAACATCTGAAAAAACTCTTAATGAAATAGCTCTACTTTTTAATAAATCAAGATTTTCTATATATGGAATTGCCTCTTCTCCAAAAGTTTCACTTATTCTTATTCTTTGTTTTACCTTTTTTAATTCATCTTCTTTAATAAAATTATTATTTTTCGCTTCAAAAATACCTAGTTCTAACTCTTTTGAAATATTCTTTTGATCAGAATTTAACCTTTCCATTCCATACAAATTTATCATCTTTATAATTTCCATTAAAGTGATTACTCTTGCTCTATTCTCATAGTAATTTAAATTATCTGTCTTTTTAAAAATATTTTCGAATACTTTTTCAAAATCAACATTTTCTTCTATATCCAAGTCATGTCTTATAACATTATTTATTACCTCTTCATTATTTCTTTTTTCTGATATTTTATCTTTTAATATTTCATCTTTTATCAATTCACTTTTTAATATCATTTTTAGAATATTTGCTTTATATAAATGAAAAATTGAACTTACATCTTCTTTATTCCCTCTAAAATTTATAACTGCTGAATAATAATTATTATAATCTCTCATCTGTTCTTCAAAATTTTCTTCATCAATTATTCTTTCAATTTTTTCGAATTCTCTTTCGTACATTATATCTACTCCCAGTTTTATACTAATAAATATTATATATAATTATATAATAAAAATATTAAATAACTGTTAATCTAGCATTACATTTATATTACAATTTTTAATATTAAATTTGTACAAATATGGTATAATCTAAATTGGAAAGAGGTGGTATTATGTATCGAAATACTTATGTTGAAGTTAATTTAAAAAACATAGAATATAATACAAGAAAATTAATTAATAAATATAATAATTATAAATATTATTTTGGAGTAGTTAAAGCTGATTGTTATGGACATAATGACCTAAAAGTTGTTCAAACTATCATTAATGCAGGCTGTAATTATCTAGCTGTTGCAACTTTAGAAGAAGCTTTAGAAATCAGAAAACAGATAAAAAATATTCCAATCTTATGCTTAGGAATTATACCTCCTAATCATATCAAAGAATGTATCAAAAATAATATAACTATAACTATAAGTAACATTGAATATCTTAATAAAATCTTATCAGATAACCATAATAATTTGAAGGTTCATATAAAATTAAACACTGGTATGAATAGATTGGGAATTAATAATAAAAATGATTTTAATAAAGCTTATTCTCTAATTAAAAATAGTAATCTAATACTTGAGGGGATTTTTACTCATATTCATAGTCCTCTTAATAAAGATACTACTTTAAAACAATATTCAGAATTTGAAGAAATAACATCTGACATCAATTTATATGACATCCCTATAATTCATATAAGTGCAAGTGATTCAACGATTTGTTATACAAAACCAAATTATTGTAATGGTTGCAGACTCGGTATTGCCATGTATGGTCTAATGGATAGTAAAGATAATGAACTTTTACCAACTTTTAGCTTATACAGTGAAATTATACAAATAAACGATGTTGAAGATGAAACTGTTGGATATAGTGGAGCTTATTTTGCTAAAGGAAAACAAAAAATTGCAATTGTTCCTATTGGATATGCTGATGGAATTATCAGAAAAAATTCAGGAAGAACTGTATATATAAATAATAAAGAATATCCAATTGTTGGAAATATTTGTATGGATATGCTTTTTGTTAAAGTTGATGATTTTGTAAAAGTTGGTGATAAAGTTGTTTTAATAAAAGATATTGAACATATTAGACAAATTGCAAATTATTTAGATACAATTACTTATGAAGTAATTTGTTCCATAGGAAAAAGAGTTCCTAGAATCTATGTATAAAAACAAAGAGGGTATCCCTAAAAAGGAATCCCTCTTTTTTATATTTTTATTGCGGTTTCAAGACCTAATTTTATCATATTTGTTAATGCAGTTTGTCTTTCTTCTGGTGATAATTGTTCATCTTTTACAAGAGAATCTGTTACAGATAATATACATGCAGCTTTTTTATTTAATTCATTTGCTATATGGAATAATGCAAATGATTCCATTTCAACTGCAATACATCCATAGTTATCATATAATTCTTTTAAATTAGTTGTATTAGAATAAAAAACATCTGAACTGTGAATATTTCCTTTTACTACTTTTAGATTCATTTCTTTAGCTAATTCTAATATTGTATTATTACAAGAATTATTTGCTTCAACTATATGTTCTTTTGATCCATTATATACTTCAGCAAAAGTAGATTCACTATATGCTTTTTGTGTAACTATAATATCTTTCAAATTTAGTGATTCAACATATCCTCCACAGCTTCCTATTCTTATTATACAATCTACATCATAAAATTTATATAATTCATGTGTATAAATTCCTATACTTGGTATTCCCATTCCATGACCCATTACAGTTATTTCTTTTCCTTTATATGTTCCTGTATATGCATTCATTCCTCTAACCGAATTAACTTGTCTAACATTTTCCATAAAGTTTTCTGCAATATATTTTGCTCTCAAAGGATCTCCTGGCATTAATACAACTTTTGCAATCTCTCCTTTTTTTGCTTCGTTATGTGGTGTCATATTTTACCTCCTTTAATTTATTTTTATTTTGATTGCCTAATTATACTACTATCTTTATATTTTTGCAATGAGTCTGTATAATTTATATAATCAGTATTAATTTTCTTCTAATTTTTTCAAATTATTAAAAGCTAATATACACATTGGTATAAATATAACACAAACTCCTACTAAGGCAAATTGCAATTTTATATTTCCTAAGTAGTTTATAATATATACTAAAGGAATATATAATAATCTAGCTCCAGTTGAAGCAATTGATACTACACTAGTTTGTATTTCATCTTTAACTGATTCTTGTAAAACTGTAGTCAAATTTCCTTCTGTTAACCCATGTACAAATCCATTTAAAGCAAACAACCATACTGTTACTATATTTGTATTTACAACTAAAATCACCATCCATAGTATTTCAATAAGTACAGGTATTCCAAACTTTTTTGATGTATTCAAATTAATCATTTTTTCTGAGACTTTTCCTCCTAGTATTTGCATGATATAATTTATTGCCCAACCTATACTTACAATTTCTATTGGTACACCTATCATTATAAGAAGAGGTGTGAAAACCCAAATTTGTGTATGAGTTATTTCTTTACCTAAAATATAACTTGCTAAATATATTCTTGTTTTCTTTTTCTTAATAATCTTTTTTACTGAATAAAACATATCTTTTAACGGATTTTTATGTTTGACTTCTGATCTTCCATTATAATCTTTAATTTTAAATGCTATTAATCCTCCTATAAAATATGGAATAAATGAAGCTCCTATACTCCATCTAAGGCTATATTTAGCAATTATTCCACCTAATATAGTTACAACAAGTAACGCAATATATCTAGCTGTAAATATTTTTACATTTACTTTTTTGAACAATTCTCCTGTATCATCAATTTTATCACAAGTCGTCTTTATAAAACTTTGATCAACCCCATTGGTCATAGCCATAAATATTCCTAATAAACATTCTGATACAAGTGCCATATAAATATTATTAGCAAATGCATATAAACAAAAAGCAAAAGCAACTCCCAAATCTCCAATAATATTTAATGCTTTTCTATTAAATCTATCTGATATATATCCCATTGGAATATCCAAACAACAAACTGCAATTGTAAAAATCATTTGCACAAAACCAATATCAGTTTGATTCATTCCTATTGAATTCCAAAAAACTGTTATCGTCGCTACTGAAAAAGCAGATCCCACTGACGTTAATATTGATTCTATTGCAACTTTTATTAAGTTTTTCTTATATCTTTTTAAGTCTTTACTTTTGTCTTTTTGTGGCATTTTATATCCCCTCCTTCCTTATAAAATCAAAAAAGCTCATAAAGCTCGTCAGTTAAGACTCCTTTATGAGTTTTATTTCTCTAATAAAGTGTACCAAATTTTAAATTGGCTGTGTAGCTCCCCTTTTTAGGTTATACACACTCTTAATATATTTATGTTAACATTTTTTTTGATATTTGTCAATCATAGTTATCTACACTCTTGATCTTTCATTGAATTTTCTTTTTTTAATTTATATGCTTCAACTAAAATGTTTTGTATCTCTGGTGTTAACTGTTTTAATGCCTTATCTCTTAATTCTTTAGGAATACCATAATATGCTTCAGAAATTGATCCTGTCATACATGCAATTGTATCTGTATCTCCACCAATTGAAATTGCTTTCCTTATAGAATCTTCAAAATCATTGGAATTTAGAAATATAAATATCGCTTGTGGTACAGTTTCTTCACATGTTCCTTTAAAAGTATTATTTCTTTGTAATTCTTCTAAATCGTAATCAAAGTTATATTGATATTTCTCAGTTAGATACTTTTTTATATTTTCCTTTGATTCTTTTCTTCTTCCTAAATAAATACAACTAGCTAAGCACTGTGCTCCTGTTATAGCCGATTCACTGTTATGTGAAGGTATCGCAGTCTTTTTAGCTTCTTCTTGAACCTGTGATAAGTTATCAAATAAGAATGCAACAGGAGACACTCTCATTGCAGCTCCATTTCCTTTACTTGTACCATTTTCATCTGTTTCTAAATTAGCCCATTTTATAAATACAGGTGAAAAAGCATTACTAAAAAAATCTTTCCTTGTTATTGGTGTATTACCATATTTTCTTCCATATTGTTTTAATACCTCTTTATAGCTTTTTTTATGTATAATTGCATCAGCAATTGCAATTGTTAAAAGTGTATCATCACTAAAAAAACTTTCTTCTGTAATTAAATCTGTTTTTTTATCTAAAATACTTTTTCTACGTTCAATATCGATTACTCCATTTCTTGAATCTAAAAATTCTTGATATTCATATTTAGTACCTGCTAAATCTCCTATTATTGCACCTAACATAAATATTTCCCTTCTTTTCACCATTTTTTAATTTCTATATGTATTATCGCATAATAATTAAAGAGTTTCAACACATACATAAAAAATCATCCTTTTATTGGATGATTTTTTTTATCAATTTATAAACATATACATAATTATTAACAATTACATAAAAACGACTTAGATATGGCTTTTCAAATAAAATTATATTGTTTTTTGTTTGTTCTGCCACATCTATTAAATCCTCTAACGTAGATAATTGTATAACTTTTAATCCTTCAATATCAGGTTTATTATCAACAGTAACTATTAAGTCTTTATAATATTTAAGCATATGGTTAATATTATATTTATATTTTCTATCTAGTATTTTTTTACTCTTCTTTAATTCTAGTACAATCAAAATTATAGATTCAATTATAAAAATTGTTCCTAATACATACAAAATGTTTTTTAACAAATCATAATTTTCAGTTTTAGTATTAATGCTTCTTGTTGTTGTATTTTCATAATCTTGCTTAACTTCACTTATTGTATTATTTATAGGTATTTCTAATTCTATATAATCTTCAACTTTCCCACTATTTACATCAATATCTTCAGAAATAATTGAATTTATAACATTACATCTAACCTTTAAAAAAGCATTTATAGAAACTCTATACGTTTTTTCGTAATCATCTACCAATCCTTTATAATAATCAAAATCTATTGTGGTTTTTTCATTAATATCTATTTTATCAGTACTTTCTTGTTTATTCTTTGTATCTTTTTTTAGTATAAACTTTCTCTCCCATACTTGTTTATCTTCATTATCATTATCCTTTATAGTCCCTATTAGAGTAGCAATAATATTATAATTATATTCCATATTAACTTTTTTATTTCCAACAAATTCATAGTTTAAGTCTATTATATAATCGTTAATTGAATTTGTAACATAATATCCACCACTCGGTAAAAATTCTGTTTCGTAAAAAGTATTTGGTTTTAAAAGGATACTATAATCATGATTCTTTTGTACCGTATAGTTATAAATAGAATTCATATTATTTTTCAAATTCAAGCTTACTACTATAATACTTATACCTATTATTATGCTTATTATAGATACAATAACTTTCTTACTCATAAATATCTCCTTTCCTACTTTGTTTCAAGATTAACTTTTTCTTTTATAAAGTAATCATGTAACCAAACTGATGGGAAACCTATATATACTATGCGAAAAACATATACTCCTAAAATTTGTTCTATCTTCACTAAATCTGGATCAGCCATATTGTTTATATCTCCCTTTGTTCTGTATAATACTGAATTTTTCTTCTTTATTCTTTCAATAACACGATGTGCAACATTTTGATTACCAATTCTATATATTATAATTGAATTTTTAGGAATTTCTGTAAGTTCGCTTTCACTTAATTTCTTATAAATAACTACATCTCCTCTACTATATGTGGGAACCATACTATTTGATAAAATTGCAATTGGTTCATATTTAAAAAATCCCAACATAAAGCAAACTAAAATTATTAATAAAAAAAGTATTATTATATAGCTAACTTTTTCTGAAAAATCTTTTTGTCTTTTCTTTATATCTTTTCTCTCTTTTGTAAAACCATATTTAAATATTATATAAATAATTACTGTATTCAATATACTTATAGTACCAGTTACAAACCAATCTATATTAGGTAAAATTGGCAATAGAAAAAACATTAAATCCTTAGAAAATCTATATATCAAAACTACTAACAAAGACCCTTTCAAAGTCAAATAAGTATATAAAATACTACAACCTATAGTTGGTAATATATTTGAACATATATATTTAAATAGAATTTCTTTATCTGTCCAAACATTTATTAAAACATGATAATTTATCTCAATCAATGACATTATAATGGATAAAAAAAGCAGAAAATTTTTATTATTTCTATTTCTTGTTGCTAAAACACTTCTTGTTAATTCAATGCCAGTTATTGGGATTATTTTAATCAAAATGTTTTTTAACATAATTAATAAATCCTGACTATATGGATTTTTTGAAAATCCAAAAATAAATCCTATATAAAAATATGTGACAACATTAATTGTAGAAATAGCAATAATATATTTTACATATTTTTTACTACTATTAGATCTAACATATAAATTTCTTAAATCCCACATAATATATGTTATAACTATAATCCAAAATAATGGATTTATTATAAAGGTATATAAACCATACTGATTAACATTTAAAACTATTGTTATACATAAACAAATTAACACAATTATTATATTTTTGCTTTTTAAATACCTCATTGTTTTCACCTTATATAAGAAAATTGGGCATTAACAAAATTAAAAATTTCGATGCCTACATGTGCAAAATTGCTTCGCAATTATTGCATGAAACAAGGTAAATTAACCTTGTTGTATAGAAAAAATTTAGGAGGAAAGTTTTCACTTTCCTTCCATATAATTGTACAAATATTACAAATCTTAAAATATATTAACTTATTTTTTCAGTTCACTTTTTAAGATTTTTGTGAATATTCTATGGTGCTTGTTATTGACTTACTTTTTATTGATGGTACTTCACTTGAATTTGGATCATATAGAACTTTTATAGTATACATTGTCTGTTCCCCTGCTTTTAAATCATTATCAAGCTCACTCATTGAATAGGAAATAGCAGGTGAACCATTTTCAACTTCTTTACATATAACATTACTCAAAGTAGCATCAATAATTCCAGCATTCTTTATTGTTATTACATAGGTTATTGAATCTCCAGGTTTTACTAATTTAGCATTAAATGTTGCACTTGTATTAGTAAATTGTGGCTCTCCACAATCACATCCTTCACTAATATTTTGAGCTTCTATATTAATTATTCTTACATCCCATTCTCCTATAATTTCTGCTGTTCCTTCTAATTCTAACTCACTAGCAAATGCTGAATAACCTACAGCCATTGATATTATTACTACTAATAGTGCCCCTATAATGAAGTTTTTAGTGCTTTTCATTTTTCTCCCTCCTTTCTATGTAATAACACAAACCCCTTAATTTATTATATTCATTTTGATTCTTTTGTGTTTTTAACTTATATAAAAAGCTATTAATTTACCTTTTACTGTATTGACATTCAACATATAAGATTCCTTTAGATAATTTTGGGCACACAAAAAAAGTAAGAGCATATATAAATGAACTCTTACTCACACAAATTTATCTTATTTATTTAATTTCAGTTCCACCCCATTCAACAGCTACAAAACCTTTTCTCTCTGGTTTTTCTAATGTTTGTTCAGGAATTTCTTTATATCTTTTCAAACCTTTATATTGCATTAATACTCGTATTACAGTATCTGGCTGTTTTGAAAAATATAATGGCATATTTTCATCTATTTCTTCTTTGGTTTCAAACCTTATTAAATTGTATTCATTTTCTTGTAGTTTTGGCAACCAATATACAATAAATTCTTCGGATTCTCTTTCATTTAATCCAAGTATTGCAAGTTTTTCTTCCAGAAAACTGATTGTGTTTTCTTTTTTTACTACAAATCCTTCCTTTAATTTTGCTTTATTATCATTAATACCTTCCCAATATAACGCATATAGTTTTCTGCCAGTATCCTTATCTTCTAAATCTCCATTTGGATGTGCAATAACCTGCCAACCATCACTATCATATTTAGGATATGAGCATGTAATATTTTGAGCCTTTCCTAAAGTTACAGATAATTCTGTGGTCTCTTCTGGATATAAATATATGATAGGTTTAAATGAATATACCATACCAGCAAGACTTCCTAAACCAAAAAGTATTATCATCATTATAATTATTATAATACAAATTCTTTTTTTCCTTTTATTTTTCATTTTTTCTTCTTCTGTTTTTGAATTAAGTTGTTTTTTACGGTATTTTCTTACTAGCAAAATCAAAGGTATAATTGTTATTAATGGCACATATGTTGCTACCATAGAAAAAATTGTTGTACTTCTTTCAATACCACTAATCCTTTCTATTCCTGGTGTTCCAATACTATTAGTTATAAATTGATAAGAATCATCAGTATTTGCTTCGTTTTCATATTTTATATTACTGGCTCTTTCTTGCATATTTATTCTTTCCTTTATTTATTTTTATAAATTTTTTTATATCTTTAGATTATTATACACTTTAAAAAATCATTTTACAATAGTAAATACAAATAACTATAATTTTTAAATACATGCATTTACTATATCATTAACATATTCCCAATACATGCTTGAATTATTATCTCATTTTATTTGCAACTTTTTCAAGTTCTTCTCTAATTTTTATGTGTTGTGGACAAACTCCTTCACAAGCACCACATTTAATACATTCTGATGCTTTTTCTTTTCCATGTCCTCCAACTAACCACTCCTCTTGATGTTTAGCAGAAGCCATATCATTATATAGTGTTAATATATTCATTGCTGTAAATGAACCTGAAATCCCAATATTTTTAGGGCAAACTTTTGCACAATAGTTACATGTAGTACATGGTATTAAAGGAATTTTATTTAATTCTTCTTGTGCTTTATTTATAACTTTTCTTTCTTCTTCATTTAATTTATCAAAATCTTTCATATAAGAAATATTATCTTGCATTTGCTCAATATTGCTCATTCCTGATAAAACTACCATTACTCCATCTAAATCCGCTGCAAATTTAATTGCCCATGATGCCATCGATACTTTTGAGTTTGCTTCTTTTAGTATGTTTTTTACTGGCTCTGGTGGATTAGAAAGCATACCACCTTTCACAGGTTCCATTACTATGACTGGTTTTTCATATTTTCTAGCAACTTCGTAACATTTTCTCGATTGAATTGCATTATTTTCCCAATCTGCATAGTTTATTTGTAATTGAACAAATTCTGCTTCTGGATGTTTCTTTAAAATTTCCTCTAATTCTTCTGGTGTGGAATGAAATGAAAATCCTAAATGTTTTATTTTTCCCTGTTCTTTCATTTCTTTAGCCCATGTCCACATATCAAAATCTTCAAAGACTTTAGTTCTATGCTCTCCTAAATTATGTAATAAATAATAGTCAAAATAACCTGCACCTGTTTGTTTTAAAGATGTCTCAAACTGTGCAATTGCATCTTCTCTTGTTTTACAATTTATCCATGCTGCATTTTTAGTTGCTAAACAAAAACTTTCTCTTGGGTATCTTTCTACTAAAGCCTGTCTTATAGCATCTTCACTTCCTGCATAAGCCCATGCTGTATCAAAATATGTAAAACCTGCTTCAATAAACATATCTACCATTTTTTTAGTTTGTTCTATATCAATACTTTCTCCAACTTTTGGTAGTCGCATTAGTCCAAATCCTAATTTTTTCATTTTATTGTTCACTTCCTTCCATTACATTTTTATTTTCAATAAATTTCTTCTTTAACCATTGAAATTATAATTTATCATATTGTTCATCTGTAACAGGTTCACACCATTCATTAGAAGTATCAACTCCAGGTACTTCTACTGCTATATGACTAAACCATGAGTCTTTTTTTGCCCCATGCCAATGTTTTACATTTGCAGGAATTGTTATTACCATTCCTGGCTTTAAACTTACCGCTTCTTTTCCTTCTTCTTGATACCATCCTTCCCCTGCTGTACAGATTAATATTTGTCCTCCACCTGTTGTAGCATGGTGTATATGCCAATTATTTCTACATTTTGGCTCAAATGTTACATTTGCTAAAAATACTGGACATTTACCTGCTTCTGTTAATGGATTTAAAAATGATTCTCCTATAAAATATTGTGCATAATCTACATTTAAATCTCCCTTTCCAAATATATTTGCTTTATCAAATTCTTCTTTATTCATTTTCATATTCCTCCAATTTTCTTATTTTTTAATGATTTAAGCTCTTAATCCAATTTTCAATGAATTCTTTGGATTCATGTCCTGTTAACCTCTTTCCTTCTTTCCATGTATATTGTGGATATTCATTTCTTAAATCTTTTTCGCATCCACTTATCCCAGTTCCTCCTGACGTACAGAAAGGAATTAAAGTTTTGCCAGTAAAATCTAAACTTTCAATAAAAGTATTTATAATAGTAGGAGCCGTGTACCACCATACTGGAAAACCTATTAAAATTGTTTCATATTCATCTAATTTACTTAATGATACTTCAATTTCTGGTCTTGATGATTTATCTTTCATTTCTAAACTTGACCTACTTTGTTTATTAGTCCAATCTAGATCTTGTGATGTATATGGTTGTTTTGCTCTAATTTCAAATAAATCTCCCCCTATACTATCCGCAATATTCTGTGCAACACTTCTTGTTACACCACTTGCTGAAAAATACGTTACTAAAATTTTACTCATAAAACATTCCTTCTTTCTTATATATTTTTACCTAATTCGTAGGCTTCTTGATAATAATGTTTAGGTATCATACTTACTGTTCCACAACTTTTCCCATATATGCGACCTATATTTTCAAAGTGCATATATTCAAATAAAACATCAAAATATTTGTCTATTGCTGAATACGTCCAGTTCTCGTCACTATTCCAAGCTGTCATAATTACTCCTGCTTTTAAATGCTTTGCAGAAATTTTACCAGTTTTAGCATAAAATCTATCTATCATCATTTTGAGTTGGCTACTTACATTATAGTAATAAACAGGAGATGCAAATAAAATGCAATCTGATTCCAATATTTTATCTAAAATTTCGTTTCCATCATCTTTTTGAATGCA
>CANQQF010000014.1 GCA_947625985.1 uncultured Clostridia bacterium
ATTATAGATAAAATAAAAAATGGTAAGGCAGAAGAAATATCTGAAGGCGATACAAACTACTTGGGTGCTTGTACTAAGGGTGCTAATGCAAATTCTTTAAGAGAGCAACCTTTTAGTCATGAAAGAGCTATGCAAAGAGCTTTTTGCTTAAAAAACTCTTATATGTCTTATATTCTAAATCACTATATTGCAAATAAAACAGAAGAATATGAATCAGTTATAAAAGATGCTAATATTCTAAAAGAAAAAACATTAGAACAATATATTATTAGCAAGCTAGAGCCTTACTATAATCAAGATATAGAGTTTTTAAAGCATAAATTTGATATTCCATATCAAGTTAACAACAAATCTTTTACGTATTTACTAGCAAAAGGAATGTTAGAAGTAGTTAATGAAAAAATAGAAGAATTCGAAAAAGCTAATATAAAAATAAAAGCTATTAGATTGAGACCTGATGGCATGCCAAAAGAATCTATGTCTTTTCCAACGTTCAAATATAAAGAAATTGTTAAAGAAAGCTGGTTGGATTCTGAACTTTATGAAACTTTTTCAACTACTAAATATTTATTCATGATATATCAATATACAGATGAAGATACTTTAATTTTCAAGAAAGCTATGTTCTGGAATGTACCAGAAAAAGATTTAGATACTGAAATAAGAAAAGTTTGGGAAAATACTATTGAGAAAATAAAAAATAATGAATATGATAATTTACCCAAAATATCAGAAAACCCTATATTACATGTTAGACCTCATGCTAGAAATGCTCAAGATACTTATCCAACATTAGATGGTAAACAAGCAATAAAAAAATGTTTTTGGTTAAATGCAAGTTATATAAAGAAACAAATAGAGTCTGAAAATTAATTCAGACTCTTTTATTTAATTTTTTAATAAATTTCTTATATTTGCACTCATTGTTGAAATAATATTATCCATTATGATTAATTTTTCTTCATCATCTGCCATATATTGAATTTGTGCAGAAGCTAAAGTATAAATCAAGAAGTCTGCAAATCTAACTACATTTTTATTTGCTAAATTTTCAGCAATAACTTTTTATAAAATACATAATCTATATTCCATGCAATTATATTTTTCTTTCCTACCTGACTAGTTTCAAAAATATTACCAGTCTCTCCCATATGTTTTAACTCAAATTCAGCAACAGCATTTATATTTTCTGTCTTTATAGGAGTACGAACCTTTTCTTTTTTTAAATCTTCTCCATTTTCTTGCTTTCTTTCTTCTTTATCTTCTTTTTCTTCTTTAGGATTTCTAACTTTTTTTTTACTTTAGGTAATGTTAATGTATTTGACATTTTATTTATTTTTTTGTGCAATCGTATGTTCCTCTTTTTCTTCATCTGACATTTCAGTTGCAGTTTCATACTTTTTCTTTACTGTTTTTATTTGTGGTGAAATTTGAACTCTTAATGCATTATCTATAGAATCTACCATATCAATGACGGTTTTTCTAAAATTTACACCCATTGCAAAATCCATATCAGATGAAAACGACATTTTCCCTCTAAATCTATTTAAATCATTATGTCTTACAAATCCTTCCCAATCTGGTAAATATCCAAAAAGAATTTCTCTATTATTTCTAAGAACAGAAAAACCTTCATTTTTCATATTCATTCCTAATTTAATTGAAACTGGTCTTGGACACTCTGGTAAAGAAGCAATCTTTATATGTATTATTCCTTGTCTTTCTATTCCTTCTACATCTTTCCATTTTACTTCATAATCATCTTCACTTACTAGTGTTCCAAGAAATTCTTCATCTCCAATCTTAAAGAATTATCTGGTTCTATTTTTGTATCATTAACCCATAATTCAATTCTATCCATAAATTTTCTAAAAATTCTAGATATATTTTTTATAATTTTCCCTTTTAGTGTAGAAAATTCACTCTATTTTATTCCTATACAATCTTCTAAAATTAAAATTGTTCCACTTTCGTTATTTACAAGATAATCAAAACGCATTCTATCTAATTCGTCCGCTTCACATAACACTTTAACAAATGCATTCTCTCTTTTTATAGTATTAATATCTGTCATACTTTTATATACAATATTCTCATCAGTGCTTCTTGTAAATACAGTTGTTCTGTTGGCTAATGCAAATCCAGCTGTACTTAAACCCATTCCAAATTTTTCCAAATCTGATAATGCATCATGCAAAGTATCGAATCCTAATTTTAATGCTTAATTTAGCACATCTTTAGTCATCCCTTTTCCATTGTCGATAATCATTATTTTTAACGATTCTTTTTCTTTCTCGAGCTGAATATGTATTTTCGTTGCATCAGCATCAATACTATTATCGATAATATCTGTTATAGCAGAAATATTATCATAACCAATGTTTTGCAATGCATCTATTAATATAGCTGCATTTGCTTCATTTGGAACCATTTTTTCTTTTGTAAATACTTCTTTTCTTTCTTCGTTCATAATAAAACCTTCAACAAAAAAATCTATCTGTTACCAGATAGATTTTTTTGCAAGAATACACACAAAATCACCATATTTTGTGTATTTTAACATATTATAAAATTAATCTTGCAGATAAGGTAATATACCGAATCTGCCTATATTATACATTATAATTTTAAAATTGTCAGATATTTTATAATATTGATTAAAACTATCATTTTATTTATGAAATTATTAAAACTATTCCTTTTTAAAAATTTCATTTAATGTTTCTCCCATTTTTTCAACTAAACCAACTACTAATGCATTTCCCATACAAAAATATCTAAATTTTTCTGGCATACCTGTATCTGTCCAGTTATCAGGAAATCCGTTTATTCTTTCTGTTTCTATTGGAGTTAAAATTCTATAACATTTACTTTTAGGATCTTCTATAACGTGTGTACTTCTATTTAAACTACCTTCACTTGTCAGCATTGTTCTAGCAGGTTTATCTAATCCATCAGGGAATGCTATAGCACCTTCTCTAAAATGATATTCATGTGGTGTACCGGCTTTTCTAAGTATATCTTTAGCACCTTTTAAATAGTTCCACTTTTCTAAATTCATACCTAAATTATATTTTTCATCTACACCATCATATTCAATAATTTTCTCTAAAGTTTTTGCTTTTATTTCTATAGGAATAATTTCTGTAGTATATATTTTTCCATTACTCATAACTCCTGAATTTTTAAAATTCATTTTAAAATTATCAGAAACATCAATTAAATCCTTATAATTAAAATCAATCTTTTTAGGGTCAACGCTAGTATTTATAGGAAATTCTTTTATAAAGAAACCTTCATTTTGTATAATATTTTCTAAAGTTTTATTTTTTAGTGATTCATAATAGTTAGTATCGTTTTTATATGCAAATATAAAAATTCTTCTTCTTCTTTGTGCAAAACCATAGTCTGCAGCATTAATAACCCTCCATTCAACAGAGTATCCTAAATCATTAAAACATGCCAGCATCACTCCAAAATCTCTACCTTTCTGATTTGCTGGGGATTTTAACAATCTATCTACATTCTCTAGTAAAACAAATTTCGGTTTTTTTGCTTCTAAAGTATCCCTTATTTGCCACCATAATACACCTTTTTTCCCTTCAATTCCTTTTGCCCCTGTATGAGCTACAGAATAATCTTGACAAGGAAATCCTCCAACAAGTAAATTATGATTTGGTATAGTATTTTTATCAATTACAGATATATCCTCATTAACATATTTATCTTCTTTTCCAAAATGCGATACATAACAATCAAATGCATATTGACTTTTCTTTCCAGGTTCCCATTGATTGGCCCAAACTGTATTCCAGTTAGAATCTGATTTTTCCAATCCTATTCTAAATCCTCCCACTCCTGCAAATAATTCACATACTGTTTTTTCCATATTAACATCCTTTCTACTTATGCTAAGTATATATTCTTTTAGTTGTTTTATAAAAATCTTTTGATAAATTTATTATAAAATATTTTAATAAAAAGATCAACATTTTTTTAAATTTTATCAAAAAATTCATTTTTATTTTAACAAACATCTGTTTTAATTGCAATAGTTCTTTAAACTTTTTAATCTCCTACCTAATTTTCCCATAATTATTATCCTTTATTTGATATAGAAAATTTATCATATAAAGTTTGTTTTTATAACATTTATTAATGTTAACACAGGGAGGTTATCTATAATAGTAGAATTAATATAAAGATATTAAACATATTATATAAGGTGTATTAAGTGTAATCTATAATAATAGAAATTTATATAAGGTATTAAACAACAGTATACTAAAACAGGCGGGACTATCTACAATAGTAGAAATTTATATAAGGTATTAAACTGATAGTATTTCAATTTGCTCACAATGATCTACAATAGTAGAAATTTATATAGGGTATTAAACATATTTACTCATAACTAGTAACTGTTATCTACAATAGTAGAAATTTATATAAGGTATTAAACAATGAAGCTCAAAGAAAATGGTATGCATCTACAATAGTAGAAATTTATATAAGGTATTAAACAAATAGATGGACATACTTTCGATAGTTATCTACAATAGTAGAAATTTATATAAGGTATTAAACTATAAAGATGAGAAAAGAACAGAAATAATCTACAATAGTAGAAATTTATATAAGGTATTAAACCACAGAGTGGAGAACAAAACCTACTTATCTACAATAGTAGAAATTTATATAAGGTATTAAACCCTATATACAACTAAGTTCCAATGTCAATCTACAATAGTAGAAATTTATATAAGGTATTAAACATAAAATTTTCAAGTAGGGCAAGTAATCTACAATAGTAGAAATTTATATAAGGTATTAAACAAGTTATTGGATATTTAATATTATAAATCTACAATAGTAGAAATTTATATAAGGTATTAAACTATAATAAATCCATTATATGAAAGATATCTACAATAGTAGAAATTTATATAAGGTATTAAACTGTGAAGTTTTGGGTTTTCCTACTGATCTACAATAGTAGAAATTTATATAAGGTATTAAACCCTTACATCTATATTTTTCTTATTTTTTTCATCTTTTTCTATCTTTTTTATAAAATTTAATACATTTTTGCTCATGTTTAATACCTCATATTTATAATTTTTTTATTAAGACTAAGGTTTGTAATCTTAATCCACAACTATTATATCATTTTCTTCATTTTTGGCAAATCCAAATCTAGTAATTTTACTTTTTTCACTAGTTTCTATTATAATAACACTATCTGCCTGTCCGAATAATTTTTCAAAAGTATTAGTTATTTCGCACATAATGTTATCAAGTATTCTTTTACTATTACTAATTTCAAAAACTGAAAATTGTAGTCTATTTCCATATTTCATTAAAAATTTTGAAAATTTAGTTCTCAGTTTATTATCACTTATATCATAACTAATCAATATCATTCTTTTTCAACCTCGCTTTTGGAAAATATACTATATCTTTTCCTTTCATAACCCACCTATAATAGTTTTGTATATATTCAAATATACATCTCCTATATAAAATAATTTCTTCTAGTATTATTTGTAAAAATCCAGAACTATACTTCCAATTTAAACTATATTGACCATTATCAATATAATATTCATAATTATTAAAACTTCCTAATTTAAAAGCTTTTCTTATTTTATAATCAACAATCGGTCTAAAAGGCTCAATAATATCACAAACTAAAGATTTTCTTTTATAAAATTCTTGATGTAAATTTCCTTTATAAATATCAAATCCATATATATTTAAGATTGCTTCTATGTAGTTAAATAAAATTGTATATCCTATGTCTAGAAGTAAATTTATTTTATCGCGTTTTACTCTAGGTTGTCTTCCCTTCCAATCTAGCCCTTTAAATATTCTATTAAAATACACTTTTGCAGAAGTTCCTTCTATTCCCATTATTTTATTTATGTCAGCATTACTTTTTATTAATTTAGCTATATTATTATCTAATAGTATAACTCCTTCAGCATTACTTATATCTCTTAATTTTTTTATAGTATCTCTTTGATTTTCTATTTTATTTATAATAATTTGTTTGCCAATTTCTATTGAATTATCATTAGTATATTGTTTTTTTCTTAATAAAGTATTACCTTCCATTTTAAAATTTATTGTTTCATAAATCTTAAATGTAGTTGTAAAAAATAAAATAGAAAATCCAAACCTTTTAGATCTTTCAACTAGCCCTGTTGTTATTGTAAAACCTCCAACAATAAAAACTGCAAAAATTTTATAGCAACTCACCTGTAATTTAATTTTACCATTCTCTTCTTTTACAATTAAATTATCATTTTTAAAAGATAATTTATCTCCATCTTTTGGAAAAATAATGGCTATTTTTTTACTCATAAAATCTGGCGTTGTTAACATATCAAACTCCTATCACACGATGGTTCATATATGCATTTCTCACATTTCTTCTTATTGGTTTGTCTAAACTCTTCAAATGAAAAAGTATGAATATCTTTTATTAATTTTATAAATTTATATTTCATTTTAATATTTTGTTCTGGTAATTCTATTTCATATGTTTTATTATCTTTCAAACTATGTAAACATATTCTTTTTACTGAATATCCCATTTCTTTTAGTCCATAATATTGAGCATAAACTTGAAATACATATCCATCATAAATTTCTGTAATTTTATTTTTCCTTTCCATCAATATTCCTTTTTTTATATCAAATACATCAATTTTTCCCAATATTCCATATTTTTCTGTATACACATCTATCCCTTGCAGTATATCCAATCTAGTTGAGTAACTTTTTGTGTCAATAGATTTATGTGCTGCTGTACCATTAATTTGGTAATTTTTTTGATATAAAATACGTTCTAAACTCCCATATAACTTATGAAAATAAATTGAAGCAGGACAAAATATAAAATCATTTAAATAAGATATCAATATTATTTCTTCCATTATTTTCCCTGCCTTTGCACGTAAGTTAACCAATCTTGATTAGATATTTTGAATTTCATTTTATTAAGCTTATCATCATCAGTTTTTCTTATTTGTTGGATTAACATTAAGCCTTTTCGTGCAATATTATAAGCTCCATTTGCATCTGCATCTATTGGTAGTTTACTATCATTGTCATCACTATTATAGAAAATTCCTTTAGAATTTCTAATTGGTGATATCATATAATCTATTTCTGTATTTGGAATACTGTTTCTCATTTGTAATGTCAATTTCAACAAATTCAATAATTGTATCCAAAAATTTTTATTTTCTTGCCTTAAAATATCTTCTTTTATATTTTCATTGTTAATGCCGTAATTCATAAACAATTCTTTAAACTTTTCAGTTAAATCAATTTCTACAGTATCCCAATTGTTGTTATTTTTAGGATTTCTAAATCTTTCTATCCTTTTTCCATAAGTACAGATATTCCATTTATTCTTTATACCATAAGGTCTGTTTGTAAATTTAGAATAATCAATTTGAAATTCAAAATAATTTTCTTTTTTGTTAAAACTGATATTATCGAACTTTTCTATAAAATCCTTAGATTTATCCTTGCTCTCATATTTGGTGTTTAATAAATTAACAAATCCTGTAGTTGGATCAATTTTACTGGTACACCATGCTGGAATGTAAAATAATACCCCAGTTTGTCTTTTTAATTTATTAAAACTTTCAAATTTATTGGTTAATTGATACGCTTTCAACAATCCTCCATCTTCTAACTTTTCTTTATCTTTAAATACTAGATAATTTAATTTATTAATAAGCATCTTTTCAAATTTCTGATATATTTGTTTTTCAATTTTTATTCTTGAATTTTTAAATCCTTTGTTTAAATCTTCAATGACAATAATCGCATTATATTTATTCATTAAAGTAACAATTTTATGAATAACTTGACTCAAATATCCTTCTTTAAGTTCTTTTATATTCTCTATTGTTTTCCAAGATTCTCTAGCATTTTTTCTTGCTTTCTCTTTAACATCTAATAATTCATGATAATTAGTAACATATTTTATTCCGTTATTTTCATTTATAATTTCGTTCAACGAATATTGTTCTAATATTTCTCCCTTTGGATTAACAACAGTTATATATAATAAATTTCTCTCTCCTCTATCAATACCTATAACATTTACATCATTATATTTTAAATACATATTAACTTCATCATTTAAATTTTCTTTTCCTTCATTAATAAAATTCATTGTTATTGGTACATGGAATTGAAATTTATCAAGCGTATACCTTTTATCTTTTATCAAATCGTATTCAAATTTACTTTCTTTCCTTGGATTGTTTTTATTTTTATTTTTTATAGGTTTATTTTTTTCATGTATAGCCGTATCTTTTAATTCTAAACTTGCTTTCCTATAAAATATTTCTGCTTGTCCGTTTAATTTATACACAAAATCTTTTAAGTTTTCCTCGTCAAATAAAGCTTTCCAATACATTGTATGCAAATTTAATTTTCCCTTAGCAAATGGTGAAAAGTCTTTATTATAAATTTGAAACAAATACAAATCACCTTTTTCAATTAATGATTCTATATATTCATTTGAATAATTTTTAAACTCAATTTTATATGCTTGTTTTTCTACATCTTTGTAATATTCGCCTATGTCATTATATTGTTTTGTATCTTTAAATACAAATTTAAAATTTTTCCATTCTTCATGCTTATTAAAGGCTTCTTTATAAAAGTCAATCAATTCGTGGCAAAAGTCTAAATCAAACTTTTCACCTTTTTTATGATATCCTTCCTCGTACTTTCGTAATAACTCTTTACTAGGATTAAATTGACTCTTTCTACTCTTTGAAAAAAATACTTTTGGTAACATTTTGTTCGGTCCTGGCAATAATTTATATTCCATTTTACTATAGACATTTACATTATCATCGCATTCTTTACCTTCAAAAATTTTTCTATTTTTAGGATTAATTATTCCTAAATAATATTTATTATCTTTTTTTAGTAATACCCCTAAATTAGATTTTTCTTTATTTAAATCCCATCCGTCTAGTAAAGTTGGAGTTTCAAAATTTAATTTTATTTTTTCTTTTGAAAAAGCTTTTTGTGTCAAATAATTCCTAGCTTTATTATACAAAGGAATTATTTCTAACAATTTAATATATTTTTCTTCCAAATTGCTATAAAAAGTATTATCTTTTTCTATAGTATTATCCTTAGGAATCAGTAATTTAACAAACTCTTGTAGTTTTTTTATTTCATCTAATAATTTCTTTATTTTTTCTGTTGCCTTTTCATCTTTTATTAATTTCTTACTTTGTTCATCATAAGAATAGTTTAAAATATCTTCACAGTTCGAATAATATAGTTCTATATTATCAATGATTTTATTTTCATTGATATAAGTCTTAATATATTCTACTAGTTGCTTATTTTCTGTGTCATTTTTCATTAAATCATTAATAAACTCCAATGAATATACTTTGGTATTTTTTAAATTTTTCTTTCTTTCCTCTTCATACTTTGAAGTTCCTAAGATACCCTTTCCTTCATAATTTTCATCGTAATTTTCTATAATAAGCTTATTGATTTTGTTCCAATCTCCATCATATATTTCTTGCGATATTTGAGATAAATTCAAGTCATTATTTATAAAAATATTATTTAAATCAAACTCATCTATATTATCTATTAAATTCAATAAACCATTCTTTTTATTAAAGACATTCTTCTCTAGTTCCATATAATAATTTTGTATATTTTCAGTTAGCTCTCTATCTGTCTCAATTGATTCTATTACAAAAGATGTTCCAATTCTATCACTTAATATTTGTTTGTATAATTGACGTAATTTAGGAAGTTTTGCATTTTTATTTTTTTGATTGTATTCGTTTATATATTCATTTATTCCTTTTATTTTATTTTCTTCTTCAGATTTTCCTGAAATTATAATGTTGTATAACTCTATACCTCTTTGTGTTAATGTTTGATTAAAATATTCTAACGAAAATAACTCATCTATTTTATTCACTTGCATATAGCATTCTAATTCTTCACCTATTTGATTTAAATCTAAAACTAAAACTTCTTTTATTTTATTATATATTTCTATATTATTAATAAAAATAGGCAAATTTTCATTTATAATTCTATATGCAATAGCTGTATTATCTTCTTTGTCTACATACATATTTTGTCTATTTTTATTAAATCCAGTAAAATATGTTGTGAACTTTTTGAATTCTGATATTTCATTAACTTTATCTTGATCTTCTTTATAAAAATTTTGTAAATAGTTTACTATCATATCTTTTCCAAATAGGCCTTTATACTCTGAATCTTTTTGAAATCTCGTAGAAATTTCTTTTCTCAATTTTCCTTGTATTTCATAAAACTCCTTTTTTTCTTCATCTGTCTTTGCGTTCTTTTTATACAATGAATAGTATTTGCTTAACGTTGATTCTGTTAATTCGAAATTGTCCATACATTTTTCAATAAAAAATTTATGATATTCATTACAATATTTTTTTACATTGTTATAAATAATACTTCTATATTCATCCTGTTTTAATATTCCGTTCCTCTCAATATTTTCCTTTGTCTTCCCTATTGGCTTTAATTCGAATCTTAAAGTTTTAGATATCGAATATTTTTTATGCATACCATCATATAAATTTCTTTTTATTGTATTAGTAGTAGTTTTTCTTGAAATACTTTTTTCCATAATTTGTTCCTCCAATCTTTATTAAAATTTTACTCCTTACCTTGTCCTTATTCTTTCTAATCCGTCTGCCTCTTTCTGCTCTTTCCTTTTCTCTTTCAGTAAACCTTTCTATCGCTTCTTTTTCTTCCTTACCTATTTTCTCCTTTGGATTTCTATAAAGTCTTTCTTTGAATGTAATGTGATTTTCAAGTAAAACTTTATCTATTTCTTTTTCCGTTACTAGATTCTTTTCATCTTTTTTCATTGAAAATTCCAATTTCTCAGTTGATAAATCACTGTAAATTTTAATATCAACTAAGTCTTTGAAATCTTTATTTCTATCTATATCAATTTTCACATTTGCAACTATTTCTTCATCTACCAACTCTTCTTTGTTGTATCTACGTTTAAAGTATTTTCCTTCCTTCTTTACAATAGTTTCTTCCATTTCTTGAGAAGTTATGTTGTTGCTCTTTTTGAATCGTATTATTTTGTATATAACACCATCAGGTGGATCATCTACGATTCTCCATTCATGTAAAAACTCTTCATCACTATAACTAATGCTCTTTTTTTCAATTCTGAAACATTGTGAAATTGTTCTTTTTATATCTTCATAATCCCTACTTTTAATAAGGTTCTTTATAATATTTATAAGTGAATTTACCTCAGGACTTTTGATTATCTTTGGACTCACATATAAATCATATAATGCTTTTATAATAACATATTCAACTTTTCCTTGTGATTTATCTACTTTTAAATATTCAAAACGTTCCTTTTCCATATTACTCCTTCTTTGCTTATACTTTTTTATTTAGCAAATATTAATAAATAATTTTTTCAAATACTAAACTTTGCTTATCTTTTATATTTGGTTTTACATAAGTAAACCCAATTTTAATATATTTTTTTAGTATTATATTTTATCTTCTTATATATTGCAAATATTAATTATAATATACTTCTTTTTCAGCTCTGTTGACTGGTCAATAAAAACTTTCAATAGAAAAACACCATTATTTAGTATTTATATTATATACTAAATAATGGTGTTTATTTTTAATATCTTATCGTATTAAATATATCAAAAATTACATCAACAGATAAATAACTTAAAACATCATCTATATTTTCAATTATCTTATCTGCTTTTACGATTTCTCTTATATCGCTATCTGTTATTATTTTACCTACATCAAAATGAATTTTTACGTTTGTAAGAATCATTTTCTTATACTTTTCACTAAATAACTCTAACAATTCTTGCTTTTTTTCACTTTCATTATTTCCTAAGCTCATGTAACACTTGTACATTAATTGTTCATATATCTCATTAGATTGAATAACTTCTCTATATTTATTAAGAAATCCTAAAAAATAATTAAAATTAAAATCATCTTGTCTATTTTTTAAATAATAAATTGCATATAATAAATATGTCTTTATTGTTTCTTTATCTGGAATAAAGTGGTTATAATATTCTTCAACTTTTTCTTGTATTTTTCTTCTATCTTCAATTGCTTGATTTACTATTTTATTATTTTCATTTACATTCGCCATATTTCCATCTTTACTCATTCTCGGTCTTCCACGTGAAAGTTTTCTTGCTGATGCAATTGATGCAAAAGGTACGAACTGGTTACTTAATACAGTTTTTTGATATTTTGGAATTTCTAAAACTTTATTTTCTCTTTCATAAACAGTTAAGAAGGCTGTGTATTTAGAGTTTATATTATACTTTTCTGATAATTCAATTATCATTTTTTTATAATTATCTTTTTTATTTTGATCACGTACGTCTTTTATACACTCTTCTATTTGTTCCATTTTTTGTTTTGCAAATAGTGTTTCTAAGTCTACATCTGTATTTTTTATTTCATTTTTACTAATTGTAAATATATATTCTTTATCTAATATTTTACCTTTTAATTTTATATCATCTTCTAACTTCTCTACCTTAGCAAAAACATTAAAGAATTCATAATTAAATAAACAATTTTCTTCTTTTATTTCTTCTATAACTTTATTTAACCCATAATCTATTTCTATTTTTTCCATTATAGGTGTTTGAATTCTAGCAAATGTTCTTATTATTATATCGTCAATTCTTTCATTATTTTGTATAAGCTCTGCTTTTCCATTTCCTACTTTAGCAAGTCTTTTTATAAATGCTGTATTTACATTCATATCTATTCCAAAAGGAAATAATCTACTTGTGTTTATATTATTTTCTATATACTCAATTATTTCGTTTTCATTTCCAACTTGTCCATCAGTAAATAATAATATAGTTTTGTCAACATCTTTTTCATATAATGCAAATTTTAGTGGATTTAATATTTCTGTTCCTCCATATGCTACTAATTTATTAACATATTCAATCGCTCTTTTTAGATTCTCTTCATTATATTCAACAGAGTTAATACTCATAGCTTCATATTTTGATTCAAATGGAATTATATTAAATTTATCACCTATATCTAATTGTTTTAAACTTTCAATTACTGCTTTTTTTGTTTTTTCAATTTTCTTTCCTGACATTGATCCAGAAATGTCAATAATGAATATATATTCTTTTTCGCTATCTTCATATAGATCCAATATTTCAGGCATAAATGATAAATATACTAAATCATTTTTATCTCTTGTTTTTGTTTTAATTGCATTAGATTGCTTTTCCTCTTTTAACTGTATATTTAATTTAAAATCTTTTGACAAATCGTAATCTAATACTTCTATTCTTTCTGTTGTTTCTTCATCTATTATATTTACTTCATGACTTGTACAACTAATGCTTCTTCTTTTTAGTGCTTTATCTATTTTTATACTAAAATCAACAGTATAGTCAACTTTTCCATATTCTAAATTGTCTGTAATATTGGACTTGTATTTTGGAGTAACTAATGTTGGTATCATTACCATTATTGTATTATCTAAAATGTCAAACTTATCAATATATTTAATTACTATTTTTACTTCTTCATTCCTATCAATTTTACCAACAGAAATTTTAAAAATGTTATCTGTTTCTTGTTGCATCATATATGCACTATTGCCTTCTACAATATTTTTTTGATATTCTCTTTTTGCTTCTTCTTTCTCTTTGCATTTTCCTACTAATTTTTTATCTCCAACATTAATTTCAAATCCAACTACAGTTGCTGTTTCAACTATTGGGAAAGTATACTCAACTTCTAAAATATCTTCTGTATCATTTTTATAAATTTGCTCAATTTCAAAAGTTCCAAATTTTCCTATTATATTGCCGTCTATTTTTACTTTCTTTAGTGCTAAATTTCTTAAATCTACTACTCCCATACTAATCCTCCTTCATTTTTTCAACATATTTTTTTACATTTTCTATTATATGCTTATATCTTTCACCATTTTCTTCTGAATAATGGATTTCAAATACGTCACATATATTTTCTCTAATGTATATTTCTTGTCCATTCTCTTTTTTAATATCTTTTTTTATTTCTTTAGTAGTTTTTTTTTCTATTTCTTTTGTTTTTGCTTTTGGGTTTTCTAGAATATACTCTCTTATTTTATTTAATGGCATATACTCAGATTGTAGTTTTTTTATTAATAATATTCTCTCTAAATGCTCGTCATTATATAAACTGTTTACTCCGCTTCCTTTTGGTGGTAAAAGTAATCCTTTGCTTATATAATAATGTATTGTTCTTTTTGTAACTCCTGCTTTATCTGCAAGTTCTGATACTTTATATTCCATTTTTATCACCTCTTTATTTTATATTATAACATCGTTACGTAATGATGTCAAGATAATTTTTAATTTATTTTAAACTCTATAAGTTTGCAACAAAAAAATGAACCCTCATTGTTAAACTTTCTTATATAACAATTTGGATTCATTTCACTTATTCAAAGCTTCTATTCTGTATATATTATTGTTCCTTTTAAAACACAAAATATTTTTTCTTTATATTTATTTACTCTATCTTATTTTTCCTCTCTTGGCCTTTTTACTATTTTTACTTATATATACAATTAATATAATGACTATAAGAATAGCCGTAATTATTATGATTATATTCCTAATCGCAACAGGAGACATTTCATATTGTTTCCTTAGCATTATATCTTCTTTAGATATATTATCAATAGTCTTTTCTAAATCTAAATCATCTGAAATATTAAAATTGGTTAATCTAATAGTTTCTTTTACGTTTTTAACTTCATCTTTTAATGTAAATTCTAATTTTGCTATTTCCGTATTCTCTTTTACTTCATCAACCATTCCTACTATTCTTTGGGTTTCGTTACTATATGTTATACTCCAACCATTAAGTTCTGTTATATTAATAGACTCATATCTTCCCAAGGTACATTCCAAATTTGTATCAAATGCTATAACACTACCTTCTTCAATATTAGTAAGCTTTCCAATTTTAAGTGTCATTGTAAATTTATCATCTTTCACTTCTTCTGGTCCTTCAAGCATTACTTCTATATCAGCATTACTTTGCTGAGAAGTAGAGGTTGACACTTGTTCAGACTCATCATTACTTTTATTTACTTCTTCTGCTTGTACAGGTATTGTCCCTAAAATAAGAGCTATTACAAATATAACTATTAATAAAAATGGAACTATTCTTTTCATTTCTTATCACTTCTTTCTACCCTAATTTATCTCCATTTTGCACTTGTTTATCAGGTTTTATTAATACAACTCCTTGCTTACTATATGTGCCCAAAACTAATACTTCTGACATAAAATTAGCAATTTGTCTTGGTGGAAAGTTAACTACTCCTAGTATTTGCTTTCCTACTAAATCTTGTGGTTTATATATTTCCGTAATTTGTGCAGATGATTTTTTTATTCCAATCTCTTCACCAAAATCTATCTGCAATTGATATGCTGGATTCCTTGCCTCCTTAAATACTTTCGCATCAATTATTGTTCCAGCTCTTATATCTAATTTTGAAAAATCATCTATTGTTGCCATTTTTCTCCATTCCTTTCCATTAATGTTAGTATAAATCAACAGATTTTTATTGTCAATTTTATTACATTTTGCTTATACTTCTATATATATCTCCCCAATTGTTGACTTCTTTTATGTATTCGTTTTCTTGTAACTTTTTTAGTTTTGTATCTCTGAAATATAATGTTTTTATCTTATGTTCTGACAACTTTTCTATAATTCTCCAATCGTCATCTATCATTAAATCTATTTTTTCTTTCTGACATATCTCAAATTTATCATTTATTTTCCAATAGTATTTATCAAACTTAATGTTATTTTCTTCTAATATTCTTTCTGCATCGTCTTTCATCTCTTTTATAAATCCACCTCTTGCTGTTATTACAACAAATTCATGTCCTTGTTCTTTTAAACGTTTATATACTCCTAAAAATCCAGACATTAAATTACTTTCTTTAGATACTGTCATAAAATATCTGTTTATAAAATCTTTTTCTTGCTCATCTGTCCAATTATATCTTTGTTGGAATTTCGGCTCTTCTCTATTTATTAAGTTGTTTTCTTTTAATATTTCTGTATCATATATTTCTTCATATGTTCTAAATGTTGTTTCACTATCAATTACAACTCCATCTAAGTCTACTCCTATTTTCATCTTTATTCTCCTCTATTTACCTTTAAAATTTTTTTAACTTAGTAATTTATAATACTTTGTAAATATTATCATAGATATTTTTTAGAATTCTTTTAATTCAGTAATTTCTAATCCTTTTTCAATTGCAATTCCTCCATATAATTTGTGGTTTTTTCTTCCTTCTTTAATATAGTGTTCTATTACATATTTTGCTGTATGTGGCATTTCTACTTTTTGAACTTCGTCATAACTCATCCAATTTAATGTACCTTCATTACTTTTTATTTCTTTTGTTTTATCTTTTAATTTTGCAAAGAAATAATAGTTTTGTCTTATCTCTTCTTTTTTATATCTTAGCGTTACATATCTCAATTCTGGCTCTGAAATGTCTTTAATTGTTAGTTCTGTTTCTTCTCTTAACTCTCTTAGTACACATTGTTTTGCATCATTTAGTTCTTCTTTTTCAAAGTGACCTCCTGCCGTTCCTATAAAAGAATTACTTACTACTCTTGACCCAATTCTATATAACATTAATAACTTATTTTCTTCATTATATAAATAAATTGATGTCATGTTTCTTAATTTTCCATCCATTATTGCTCTCCTATTTATAAAATCATTGTTCCAACTCCATCATCTGTTAATAATTCACATAGTAGCATATTCTTTTTTGATCCATTTACTATATGTGTTCTTTCTACCCCATTTTCTAAGCACTTTACACATGCTCCGACTTTTGGAATCATTCCTCCTGATATTGTTCCATCTTTTATAAGTCCTTCTACTTCATCACGTTTTATAACTGATATTTTGTTTTTACTTTTATCTAATATTCCATCTATATTTGTTAGTAAAATTATCTTTTTACATTTCAAGCTGATTGCAATTTCACTTGCAACTATATCTGCATTTATGTTGTAAAAATTTCCTTTATTATCAACTCCAATTGGAGATATAACTGGTACATAATCTTTTTCTAATAAACTACATATTAATTCATTATCTATACTTTCAATTTCTCCCACATAGCCTATATCTTTACTACTTTTTTTACATTTAATTATGCTTGCATCTATTCCTGAAACTCCTATTGCATTACAAGATTGCATATTTAGTAAATTTACTATTTCAGTATTTGTCTTTCCTACTAAAACCATTTTTACTATATTCATAGTATCTTTATCTGTTACTCTAAGTCCATTTTTAAATTCTGATTTTACATTTTTTGCCTTCAATTCTTCTTCAATATCTGGACCTCCCCCATGGACTAATACAACTTTTAAACCTAACATATGAAGTAATGTAATTTGTTTTATTACATTTTCTTTTTGCACCTCATCTATCATTGCATTCCCACCATATTTTATAACAATTGTTTCTCCTGAAAACTTTTTTATGTATGGTATTGCCTCTACTAGAATTCCTGCATTCTTTATAATATCTTTCATAATTTTTCTCCTCTTTATTTGTTTGTATTATATTATAAAAGGAAGCGATTATCAATAATCACCTCCTTTTTTCTATAATTTCAATGCTTCTTTCTAATATTCCATTCATATATGCAATTGCTGTTCCATAATTTGTGAAAGGAATTTCTTGTTTATTTGCTGAATTCATTCTAAATTTCATTTCATTTGAATTAAGCATACATCCACCACAATGTATAATCAAATCATATTTTCCTAAGTCATCTGGAAATCCTGTCCCACTAGTCCATTCAAAATTTGGCTCTACTCCTGTAAATTTTTTTATCCATTTTGGTAATTTAACTGTTCCTATGTCATCACATTGTCTATGATGTGTACATCCTTCACTTATCAGAACTTTTGAACCATTTTTCAGTTTACTAATTTCTCTTGCTCCTTTTATGGCTGTATTTAAAAATCCTTTATATCTTGCCATTAATATTGAAAAAGATGTTAGAGGTATTTCTTTTGGTACAATTTCACTTACCATTTTAAAAGCTTGCGAATCTGTTACAACTAATGCTGGTATCCTTTCAATTGCTTTTAATGTGTCAGCAAGTTCTGTTTCTTTAGTTACAATTGCTATTGCATCTGAATCTATAACATCACGTATGGCCATTTGTTGCGGCATAATCATTCTAGCTTTTGGTGCAGCACTATCAATTGGTGTTACTAGCACAACTATGTCTTTAGCTTGAATAAAGTCTCCTATTAGTTTTACTGAATCTTCTTCATTTTTTGCTAGCTTTCCGATTGCATTTTTTAATTCTTCTATACCTTCATTGTTTGTAGCACTTGTATATATAATATTTTCTGAATTTGCCGGCTTTTCATTTAATAAGTCTTTTTTGTTTTTTACTATTATATATGGGATTTCTCTTTCTTTAAAAATTGAAATTAATTCTTGTTCTGCAATATTAAGTTCTCTATCAATTGTTGTAACAAGTATTGCAATATCACAACTTCTTAAAATCTTTTTTGTTTTCTCCACCCTTTTCTCTCCAAGTGTTCCTTCATCATCAAACCCTGGAGTATCTATTATAATAACAGGTCCAATCGGTAACAACTCTATCGATTTTTTTACTGGATCTGTGGTCGTCCCTTTTACATCACTTACAACTGATAAGTCTTGATTTGTTACTGCATTAACAATGCTACTTTTTCCTACATTTCTGCATCCAAAAAATCCTATATGTACTCTTTCTCCTGTTGGCGTATTATTTAGTCCCATAAAATCTTTTTTTCTCCTTTCTATTTATGAGTTTTCTTATTTTTCAATTTTATAATCTCCTCTATCTACTACAATTGTATGTCCTGTTGTATTTACTCTCGTTTTTAAGCATTCAATACATTGTGCTGCTTCATCCCCTGTACAAATTTTATTATCATAAAGCATGTACTTTTTTCTAACATTTACAGGTGATAAATTTGGCATTAAAACATTTGCACCCGCTTTAATTCCTTTTTCTCTACCTAAAGGATCTATTGTTCCAAGTGCTGTTGTCGCTGGTAAAAGGACATGTGGTAGCGTTAGCCTTATAAGTCCTAACATAAATAATGTTAGTTCTACTGTACCTGATTTTTTATCTTTAAATGGTGTATCTTTGTGTGAAATAAATGGCCCTATCCCTACCATATGAGGATTGAGTTTTTTTAAAAATATTAATTCGTATGCAAGATTTTCTTCAGTTTGAAATGGTGAACCAACCATAAATCCTGCTCCAACTTGATATCCTAATTTTTTTAAATTGTTTAAACATTCAATTCTATTTTCAAAACTCATTTCTGATGGATGAATTTTGTCGTAATGGTTCTTATTTGCTGTTTCATGTCGTAAAAGATATCTATCTGCTCCAGCTTCTTTGTATCTTTTATAGCTTTCATAACTTTTTTCACCAATTGATAAAGTAATTGCACAATCTGGATATTTTAGTTTGATTCTTTTTATGATGTCCTCATACATTTCATCTGTATAATATCCATCCTCTCCACCTTGTAATACAAATGTGCGAAATCCTAATTTATATCCTTGATTAGCACAATTTAATATATCTTCTTTACTTAATCTATATCTTTCTATATTCCTATTACTTCTACGTATTCCACAATATAAACAATCATTTTTACAAAAATTTGTAAATTCTATCAATCCTCTAATATATATTTCTTTGCCATAAATCTCATCTCGAACTTCACTTGAATTCTTAAAAAGATACTCTCTACACTTATCTCTATTTTTTATTAAAGTTAAATATTCGTCATATGATAATTCGTGCTCTTTTCTTAATTTACATATCAGATTTTTATACATTGCTAAATGCTGTTTTTGCATATACACCATCCAATCTTCCAATTTTTCCGCTTAAGGAATTGATAACATCTTGTGATGCATCTATAACAATTGAAATTATATTTATTCCTTTTTTATGATATGGAATTCCCATTCTTCCAACAATGTAATCTCCATATTCTGAAAGCATCTTATTAAGTTCTTGTACACTTTCCTTATTTTCAACTATAATTCCTATAACTGCAACTCTTGTTTCCATATTTATTCCTCCTAATTATTATTTCTCTAACATATATACAAAAAACCGCGTACCCTAAAACCTCAAGGCACGCAGTAATTTTATACTATTCATTTATTTTACCATTTAGTGCTCTTTTGGTTAGAAGTTCAACATTATCAACTGCTTTCCATTAGAAAACTTTAATAAAATTTTAGCATTATTTTTATTTATATTCAATTCTTATTTTTCTTTTCTAACACTTTTACAAATCGTGGCCTATTATATCTTTGAATTATAACAAAACGTAAATCTATCAAACTTGCTATTATTGATGTTGCTAGAAATACATAAAACTTTCCAAAGTAATTCGCAAATATTAATGGAAGATAACTAAAAACCATATTAAATTGATGTACTAATTCTGAATTGCACATATTTATAACAAATTCTTGCAAAGTATTATCTTCAGAAGAAAACTCATTTGAATCATATTTATTTACTTTAGATTTCCACTTTTTTACTCTCAATATTTTATATAGTTTTCTCTCAAACTTTTTCTCTTTAAACCATCTAGATTTATAATTCAATTTCTTTTTCCAAAATGGAATAATATTTCCTATAATAATCCTAATAATAAAGTGAAATGCACATGTTAAAGATATAATTGAAAAAATTTCCATTATACTCATTCTAAAATAAATATATATACAACTACATCCTATAGCTAATATTGAAAATATTATTGCCATTACATACATAAAATTTTTAGACTTTTTATTCATTTTTTTACCTCTAATTAATTATACCTATAATAACTTCGTTTTTTTATGTATTTATTTCAGGCAAAAGCCCACAAAACATACATAAAACCATTTTTACAAAATTTTGTTGTATTTGAAGTAATAAAAGATTTTGGCAACTTTAATCTTATATTTGATTATTTCTGTATTGATTATACAAGTTATCTAGTTCTTCCATCTTTTCATTCATTTCTATTTGTAATTTTGATACTTGTTCATAATTATTTTTCTCTGAGTTTTCAAGAATTTTACCTATTATACTCTTTTTATTTTTATCATTTTTTGCTACTTCTTTTTTTATTATTTCAATTTGTTCCCATAAATCTTTATCATATGTATTTTCATTTTCTAATTTTACACATCCTAAAATTTTCTTTTGATTTTCGGGAATAACTCTTTGTTCTAAATCTAATAACCAATTTTTAATTGATAAATCCATATGTGCTTCTACTATATCTTTTCCTAATGATTTTTCAATAACGTTTTCTTCTTTTAGTTTTGATACATTTTCATATACTGTTCTAGGACAAGCTCCAAAATTCTTATCTCTTTCTTTTTCAGTATACTTTTCAAATATATCATCTTCTTCTCTATATATTTTATTTTTACTAAAATATTTTCCTTTTTCACTATAACTCTTACAAAATTCTTTTTCTAATTGCTCATTAGTTATGTCTTTTTGTAATGTAAATTCTAATCCATCAATTATTGCTGAATATATCGCAGAAATTACCATATAAATATTAGTTTTAGGATTTGGAGATCTTAATTCAAAACGTGTTGCCAATGGATTGTTTTTATCTCTTATTAAACAAGCCAATACTGTTCTGTTTCTACTTTCTTCATCACAAGTATTTCCAATAGATGCAACCACATGCGTAGGTGCTTCGTATCCAGGTGTTAATCTATTTAATGAATCAATTGTATTTGAAATAAATGGATTTATATAATCATAGTTTTTTAGTATTCCCATTATCATTCCCCAACCAATTTTACTCATAAAAGTTTTTTCTTCAATTGGTTCAAGTAAATTTATCTTTCCACCTTCTTGTTTATTTAGCATTATACTTAAATGACAATGTTCTCCATTTCCTGCTACTTTATTTATAGGTTTAGCATTAAAGCTAACTTCTAACCCATTTAACCTAAACACTTCTTTAACTATTATTCTCGCTAAAAATTCCCTATCTAATGCTCTAATAGTATCACTATATTTCCAGTCAATTTCTAGCTGTTCTACTATATGTGTATTTGAGCCTTCTGCAATATAAGTTTTTACTCCTCCTACTTCTTTGTGTCCCATCTCTGGATTAATTCCATAAAGTTGAAGCACTTCTAAGGCTTGCTCTAATGATGTTCTAACAATTCCTTTTGTTCTTTTCCAATATTGTTCTTTTAGTGATTGAGACAATACCAGTTGATGAACATTTACTGCATCATAAGGTGTCCTTACCCAAAATTCTAACTCTGTTCCTAACATAAATTGAATATCTTCATAATTTTCAATTTTTTCAATTTCATAACGCTTTAATAATTCTTTATCATTATTTATTTTATCTGCTAAATATTTTTTTATCTTTACTAATGATTCTTTTAGAATATATCTTGAATCTATATATTTTCCATTATGTGATAAAAATGACCATATTCTTAATGTTCCTGTTGGTAGATGAGTTTTTGGATCTATGTTTTCGTAATTGTAATCTACATACCAATCTACATTTTTATCTGGAATCAAATCCACTCTAGCATCAGACAATGTAGCAATATTTCCTAAATCAACTGATGATCCATCTGTTTGTATTCCTTTATTTATTAATTCCTCCATATTATCTATAAAATATTCTATAGGTATTTTTTCATCTGTATCTTTTCCCATTAAATCAACCGCTACAAAAGATACGAATTTTATTTCAGGATGTTTTTTTAATATCCTTCGTATCTCTCCTTCGTATCGATATTCAGCTTCTATTGTATAGACCAATTTTTTCTTAAATATAAATTTATTTTCCATACACTCACCCTCACTTTATAATATGATTATTAACGATAAAGTTACCCGTATTATAATACAAAAATATATGTTTATCAATATATATTTATTTATCTTTCAATTTGTTTTTGTAGGTTATTATCATATTTTAGAACCTCGCAATTTTTAAGTTTATAGCTATTATAATCCCCGTCTTTTGGCTCTCCTTCAAAATAACATCTTACATATATACTAACCCCTGCATGTGTAACTACTAAAACATTCTTTCCTTGATAATTTTTCATTATATCATCAAAAAAATCATATATTCTTTTTCTAAATTCTGGTAATGTTTCTATTCCTAATCTATTTTCATTAGGATCTGTAAAATCTACTGCTCCTTCATATTCTGACTTTAATTTTCCTTCTAATTTTCCATTACATCTTTCAACTAATCGTTCATCACTCGTTATCTTATTATCAGTTATAATTTGAGCTGTTTTATATGCACGTTTTAGTGGACTTGAAAATACCTTGTCAAATTTTAGTCCTTTTAAAACTGCTTTTGTTTTTTCTGCTTGTTTAATTCCTTTTTCATTTAATTCGATATCAACTCTTCCTTGATATATTCCTTTTACGTTCCAATCAGTTTGTCCGTGTCTTACTATATATATCATTAACTTTCACCTCGATTTTTTTCATATATGATTTGTTTTTAATAAATTTGATATTTCTTTTATATTTCTCTTTTATTTTTGAGTTATTATACATAAAAAACAAGCAATTATCAACTAATTACTTGTTTAATTCTTTTTTATCCAATTTGTAGTCTGGTTCTATATCCTTGTTTTTGACTCATTTTCATCATTTTATCATCTAAGCTATTTATTATTTTTGCATATAAAGATAATTTTTTTGAATCTATTACTGATATTTTTTTGTTTGTCTTATACCTTATATCATGTTCATTTGTAGACCAAAAATCCATTGCCATTGTCCTTATTTGGATTTCTACCTTTACCAATACTTGTTTTTCTAAAACAACTACTGGTGTTTCTACTATTAAATGATATGCTGAATAACCACTTTTTTTAGGTTTAGTTATATAATCTTTTTCTTTTAATATATTAATATTTGGTAATTTTTCTATAAGCTCTTTTACTATATAAATATCTTGTTTTAAAGGACAAATTACTCTTATTCCTGCTATGTCCTGTATCTTTTCTATAAGGTTTGTGTAATTAGGTTTATAATGTTTCTTTTTCATTTTTTTCATAATGCTATCTGGCTCTTTTATTCTTTTTGTAATACTATAAATGCTATTACATTCATTTTTCAATTTAGTTATATCTTCAAAAACCTGTATTAAAGCTGATCTATAAATATTCATAATCATTTCAAAACATCTTCCCTTTGTTTCAATCAATGAAAGTTCTTCTTTTACTATAGTTTCATTCATACACTTCCCTCCTTACCTTTATTGTATTCTATATTACTTTTGTAACCAAAATGTATTTGTGAAGTGAATTTTCTATAGTAGTTTTGTGTTTTTTTTATGATCAAAACATTTATTTTCCTTCAGTTACCGCTTCATTCTTCTTTCCTATTATGTCATACCTAACTACCGCTACTATCGCTAAAACAAAACTTACTACATCTAAAGCAAATGTTGTATATATTGCTATAGCTAAATCATAGATCATCCAGAAAAATCTCATTCCTACTGTTAGCTTTCTAACTGCCTTCATATTTTTTACCAATAATATCGCAAGATATGTGTATGAAGCAAATGCAGGTAATAAACTATATATATTTTCATAAGTTATAATATTTCCAACTAATAAAGCTATAGCAAATATTATGGCTAAATATGTTGGAAACTTCTTTTCTTCATATCTTGTTGAAACAATTGATAATACTAGTAATATAACATTACAAACTACTCCAGAGTATGCTTGTTTAAATAGCATACTTAATGTAAAAAATATATAGGACATTGTAAAACATATTGTATATTTCTTTTTTTCTTTCATTTGAGTAGCTATTATTACTGATAGTGCTCCTAGTAGTCCAAATACTTGTGCTAGTATATTCATCATTTTATCATCTCCTTTTATTTATACATTTAATTATTGTTAGCAACATATTATAACATAAAAGTAGAATAAAATCAAAAAATTCGCTTTACAGCGAATTTTTTATTTATTAATTATACTCAAATATTAGAATTCACAATTTTTTGGTGTTCTTGGAAATGGTATAACATCTCGAATATTTTGCATACCTGTTAAGTACATCATCATTCTTTCGAATCCTAAACCATATCCTGAATGTTCACTACTTCCAAAACGACGTAAATCTAAATACCACCAATAATCTTCCTCACTTAGTCCTAACTCTTTTATTCTAGTTTTTAATTTATCAATATCGTCTTCCCTTTGACTTCCGCCAATTAATTCTCCTATACCCGGTACTAAAAGGTCTGTTGCTGCTACAGTTTTTCCATCATCATTTTGTTTCATATAAAAAGCCTTTATTTCTTTAGGATAATCTGTTACAAAAATAGGTTTTCCAAATATTTTTTCACTTAAGTAACGTTCATGTTCTGTTTGGATATCTGTTCCCCATTCAACTTTATATTCAAAATTTTCATTATTTTTTTCTAATTCCTTTATAGCATCTGTATAAGAAATCCTTCCAAATTCAGAATTTACGACATGATTTAATCTCTCTATCAATCCAGGACTAATAAGCTTATCAAAAAATTCCATTTCCTCTGGAGCATTTTCTAATACGTAAGAAATTATATATTTTATCATATCTTCTGCTAAATCCATAAGATCTTCTAAATTTGCAAAACATATTTCTGGTTCTATCATCCAAAATTCTGCAGCATGTTTTACAGTATTTGAATTTTCAGCTCTAAATGTTGGACCAAATGTATATACATTTCTAAATGCAAATGCATAATTTTCTAAATCTAATTGTCCACTAACTGTTAGATGTGCATTTTTGCCAAAGAAATCTTTAGAATAATCAATTTCTCCTTCTTTTGTCTTTGGAATATTTTGAAGGTCTAGTGTAGAAACATTAAACATTTCTCCTGCTCCTTCGCAATCACTTGAAGTAATTATAGGTGTATGCACATACACAAAACCTCTTTCTTGGAAGAATTTATGAATTGCATAAGACAACACACTACGTACACGAAATACTGCATTAAATGTATTTGCTCTTGGACGTAAATATGAAATAGTTCTTAGATATTCAAATGTGTGTCTTTTCTTTTGAAGTGGATAATCACTATCTGCTACATCAAATATATTAACCTCTGTTGCTTTTATTTCAAAAGGTTGTTTTGCATTTTCTGTTTTTACTACAGTTCCTTTTACTATTATTGATGAGCTTATGCTCAATTTTCTAATCTCTTCAAAATTGTCTAAAGTGTCATCAAAAACTATTTGTACATTTTTAAAAAAAGATCCATCATTAACTTCAATAAAACCAAATGTTTTTGAATCTCTAATAGTTCTAACCCATCCTGAAATCTGTACTTCTTTTTCTTCATAATCATTTGTGTTTTTATATAATTCTTTTACTAATGTATCTTTCATAAAAATGCCTCCCTTTTAATTTACTTTATTTGTATCTATTTTCATATCATTGAAGATGTTTGATATATCGTAAAATGCTCCTGTATCGTCGATAGCAACAGTTGTTTTCCATCCTGGTCCTCCTGTTTCATCTACATTTTGCATTGCATCAACATTTTCCAATTTAATAATATTTTTTAACCCTTCTACTTTTCCTCTTGATGATAAATTAGATGTTTGCATCAAGTCTCTTAATCCAATATATTCTACTGTTCCATCTTCCATTAAAAATAAAATTACTGTTCCTGTGATATCTTGTCCCATCTCTGCAACGAATATTTCATCAACTTTTCCTGAAAAACCTTTTATAATTTCTTTATCATTTTCGTCATCAGCTATTTTTCTTTTCATTCCTTTTACCAAGCTATCATCACTGTTAACACCTTTCTCTGGGTCACTGTCATATACTACTACTTCTACTTCTTTATTAGAATTAAGAGATAAGCTTACATCAACATCTTCAACCTCAACAGTTTTTGTACATAAGTATTCTACATCATCTTCTGTATTTTTTCCACTTTCAGGATTAAAATGATATAAGTTGTTTGATGTGTTTTGTATTGGTTGTGTTGATGTTTCCTCTGTTACTTCTGCTGTTGGCTCTTCTGTTGGTTCTGGAGTTGCTTCAACAAAACTTTCTGCTGTATTATCTTCTACACTTCCTACAACCTTTTCAGAAGTTTGCTGTTGATTTAATTTAACAGCTAAATATGCTATAACTCCCGTAAGAATTACAATTATTATGATAAGTATAGCTGTACTAAATCTTACCTTAATACTTTTTTTGTTTTCGTTCATCTTTTGTACCTCTTCCTTTCATTTTTATATAATGTATTTTAATATATTATTTTCATTTATTCAATAGATTTCTCTTCAATTTTTGAATTTCCAAATGCAAGTATTGGATAAAAAATATATTCAAATAAGATCATTCCAACTACAAATCCTATAGACTTATTAAATCTTCTTGATAGCAATGCTTTTTGTGTTGCATCAACTATGTTCCATATTATAAAACCTATTAATTTTGTTTGTGGAATTAATATCATTATAAATGTCATTAAAAACAATGGTGATATTCCTGATATTTTGTATAAAATTATTAAATTATATATTGGAACCAAAGATTTCCATGGCTTCTCTCCGACCTTTTTAAATATTTTCCACAAAGATATTATTATAATTATTGCTACAACACATGAAATTGTTAATAAAATCAAACTAGCAAATTTAATTCCAAAATTTAAAGCTTCTTGATCTATATTTCCATATAACATACTAATTATTCTTTTATATTCTTCCATTTTAATTCCTCTTATTATTCATTCTTTAAAAAACTTATTGAATTTTCAAAGATATTATCGACCTGTTTTTTTACTTTATTACTACTAAAGTTTTTATATATTTTATCTGTTAATTTTTCTAAATACTTTTTACTTTTTACATATTCCTTTGAATATTCAAAATATAAATCATATATATATGCATAAAATATGGATATTTGATCTGCATTTGATTTTATAGTAGAAAAATCAATAGCATGTAATTTTATAAATTGATTCATAATATCATCACTTATTTTTTCACAATCAAAGTTTGGAAACCAAAATAAATCTCTGAAATCATATTCCAACAGTGTGTAATATATATCCAATTTATCAGCATCTCTAATTATTTTAGAATATAATAATTCTTCTTTTGATAAACCCTCTTGAATTTTATTTTTGTTATGATTTAATATTGCTATTTTTATTGTCTCTTTATATTTTTCTTCTATATCAAATTTTTCAATCAAATTATCTTCATATAATACTTTAATACTATATTCAGCATGATTTACAGAATCCTTATCTCTAAATGTGTTATATATTTCTATTTGTTTAAACCTTCCTATATCATGAAAAAGTCCAATTACTTCTGCTAATCTAATATGTTCTTCATCAAGGTTTAAATTTTTTGCAATTTCTCTACTTAGCTCTGAAACTCTTTTTATATGTTCAATTTTTAGTTTTATCTTTGTATCTTTAGGATTAAATAAATTAACATATTTATCAAACTCTTTATTTGCTTTTTCTATATCTATCATTTTTGCACCTCTTCTTATATATATTACCTTCACCAATTATAGCATACCTTTGCTTGCTATGCAAAAAAGCAGTTACCTTTTTATATTAGTAACTGCTTTTATATTTAATTATTTTTTTCTTTAATTTTTTCATTTATCTCTGTAATGGATTTTTTATCAATTACATAAATTAGTAATAATATAAATCCAAATACTACTGAAAAAATAGGTAATAATATAAATTCGTCCAAATGATTAGTTAAAAGACCATCAACTATTGTTATTACAATTGATAAAAACCAAGCTATTATTATTAAACTTTTTACTTTTTGAACCATATCTTTATCTTTGTCTTTATTTAATTGTTTATATTTGATATATAGTAATCCAACTCCATATCCAAAAATCGCAGAACTTATATAATCTCTTACCAAATCATAAAGTGTTGCACCATTATCGAATCTTATATAATGTCCTACCATTACTGAAGCAACAATATCAATAACTTGCATTACTCCTACCATTGCAAAACTTCCAACTAACGCTTTAAGTGCATTTTTCATAATTAAACTCATTTTTTTCATATAAACCACCTCTTTCTAAATTTTCAAATATTGTTTTATCTTTTTTATGTTTCTTCTTGAAACATAAGTTGTGTACCCAGTTTTTGTGCTTATTTCTATTGTTCCTGTTATGCTTAAATCTAGATTTTTTACTTTATCTATATTAATGATTTCTGAATTAGATATTCTTATAAAATTTTCATTTAACTCTTCTTCTAGTTCATATAATTTACTTTTTGTTATATATTCTTCATTATCTTTTCTAACATATACCTTTCCCTGTCTTGAATATATACTTTCTATTTCATTAAAATCTAGAATAAAAGCTTTATCATCTTTTGAAACAACTATTTTATTGTTATAATTTATACTTTGAATTTTTTGGATTAATTTCTGAACTTCTATTGAATCTTGTTTGGCTTTTATTACTACAGTTGTATCTTCTATATTAGGATTTATTTCAATTTCTACTTTCAATTTAGTTCCTCCTTCTTCCTTTTTTTTATTATAACATGATTAACTATCTTTTTTATTCAAAAAACATTAACTGGTTATTTTTTAGAAATAAGTGGTCTTTTTTTAGTTATATAACTTATTAATTATATTATCTATTTCCTTTTTATCTAACTTAATTTCTTGATTTACTAAACCTACTTTAGGATGAATTTCATCTTTTCTATGGAAATCAGATCCTATTGTTGCTAATAAGTTATGTTCTTTAGCAAAACGATTCCATTTTTCAGAATCATTAACTATTTTTCCGTCACGAACTATTACATAATTTGCTTCAATTCCATCTGGCTTCATATCATCTACTATCTCAGCTATTTCTTCATCACTTAAATTATCTATATACTGATATGCAACAGGATGTGCTAAAACCACTTTACCTCCTGCACTTCTGATTAATTTTGCAGCTTCTTTTGGAGAAATTGATTTTCTTTTTACAAAAGCTGGACACTCTTCATTCATTATTGTTTCAATAAATTCTCCTTTAGATGGTATGTGTCCAAATTCTTTAATTAGTAACTGTCGATTTTTGCTATTATTTACAATATCAAGTGATATATGAGCTTTTGTAACAGCATCAATTTTGTCTAATTCTTCAACATTAACTATATATCCTAGTTCTTCAAGTTTAACTGCAACATCATGCAAATATTCATGTCTAAAATTTCTTAATCTAGATAATTCATCTTTAAAATGTTGATTATTTATATCAAAATTATAACCTAGTACGTGTATTCCACATTTTTCAATTTCTGTTGATATCTCTACAGCATTTATTAATCTGATATTATTACTTTTTGCATATTCATATAGCTCATCTGTGTATGCATCAATAATATCATGATCTGCAATTGCTATAACACCAACATTGTTTTTTACTGCTTCATCTATTATTTCTTTTGGGGTAAATTTACCATCTGAAATATTTGTATGTATATGTAAATCTATTAGTTTATCCATATTCCATCTCTTCCTTTCAATTTTTTTAAATTATATCATAAAATAAAAAATTTAAAAACTAATTGTAATACTCTTACTCTTATTATTATTGTGATTTTTTTTGTTTTTTGATAAAATATATATATCAAAAAAAGGAGTGATTTCATTGAATTACGCATATGTTAGTGTACTAACAACAGAATCATACTTAATTGGGATTTTAGGAGTTGCTGAATGTTTAAGGAAAGTTAAATCTAAGTTTCCATTCTATGTTCTTATTACAGATGGCATATCTGAAGAAACTGAACTTTTCCTTAATAAACAACAAATTAATACAATTAGAAAAAAATCAATATCTATTCCTAACATAATAAAGGAAAAAAATAGTAAAGGTGCTTTTTCTCATTGGACATATACTTTTGATAAATTATGTATTTTTGAATTAACTCAATTTGATAAAATAGTTTATTTAGATTCTGACATATATATCAGAAAAAATATAGATATTTTATTTAATGAAAAACATATGGCTACAACTCCAAATAGAAAATTTGGTCCTAACATTACCCCACCTCCTGAACTAATTTCTGGTTTACTAGTAATAGAACCTCAAGAAGGATTATTAAATTCATTTTTGGAAATTTTAGCCACTATTTCAGATAAACGAGAATCTATAGGAGATCAAGATATTTTGCAAGAATATTATACTGATTGGAAAAATCACCCAGAGTTGCATTTAGACTTAAAATATAATGCTTTTTTTAATTATTTAGATTACTATATAAATAAATGTAACTACTCTTTAGATGACATTTATGTATTTCATTTTATTCTATCTAAAAAACCTTGGGATTTTTCTATAAGTACTATTGATGATTATATTACTTTCTTAAATAATCGAATTGAATTCTTGTATGATAAATATAAAACTCAAGATCTTTTAGATTGCATTAACAGTGGTAATACTAATAGAAAAATAATAGTTAAAGAATATTTAGAACTGATAGAAAACTTTAAATAAAAGGGGATTATTTATGAAAATATATGTTGTTAGACATGGTCAAACCGATTGGAATGTTGAACATCGTTTACAAGGTAATTCAAATATACCATTAAATACTGTAGGTCTTGAACAGGCTTACACTTTGGCAAAAAAAATAAATGAGTTAAATATTGATATGATTATTTCTTCACCACTTTATCGCGCTTTACGTACAGCAACAATTATTAATGAAAAAGCTAATGTTTCTTTATCTACTGATTCTGCATTAATTGAAAGATCATTTGGTACACTAGAAGGAGTTTATGGTCATCAATATAACAAGAATTTGTATTGGGATTATGACTTAAATTATACAGATAATCAAGTTGAAACTATTCATGATTTTTTTGATAGAGTCCATTCTTTTATAGATAGCTTAATTAAAAAATATAAAGATAAAAATATATTATTAGTTACTCACAATGGCGTAAATATCGCAATAAATTGCTATTTTAACGGTCTACCTAAAGATAAAAATTTATTAAGCATTCAGTTAGATAATTGTTCATTTGCTGAATATAATGCTGATAAAAAAAGAGCTATTAATTAGCTCTTTTTAAAATTGCTTTTATAACTTCTGTAGACATCTTCTCTAATGCTCTCCAATCTTTTGAGACATTCCTTATTGTTCCAATATATACTTCCTCAATAGGTACTTCTTTTTTTACCATATCTAATAGAATTCCTATATCTACACCATAATCTTTTTCAAAATCTATCCCTTCAAAAGCTTGCTTTGTTCCTGCTATCATCCCGCTTAATGGTTGTGAAAATTCCAACATATCTGGTTTCAATATTTTCAACAAAGGCCTTGCAACCAAGTTTGTAATTCTTCCATTTTCTCTATCAAAGGTACTCTTTACAAATTGTATATTCCTTTTCATAATTGGCTCTGCCATTATTTCTATAATTCTTTCATCATAGTCTGGTATATCTGCATCTAAAAAAACTATAATATCGTTTTTTGCATATTCCAATCCTTTTTCCATTGCATAACCTTTTCCTTGTTGATTACAGTCTACTACTCTTGCTCCAACTTGTTTAGCAATTTCTTTCGTTCTATCTGTACTTAGATTGTTTACAACTAATATTTCATCTACGTGCTCACACATTTTTGATTTTATTATTACATTAGCTATATTATTTTCTTCATTAAATGCTGGTATTATTACTGTTATTTTGTTTTCCATTTTTGCTCCTTTTATACTCATTTTTTCAATCTAAAAATTATTATAGCATAATTAATTTTTTAATTCAAATAATTCATTTCTTAATATTTTTCTTGAATTTTATAAGAAATTTAGTTATTTTTCTTCTTTAATAATGTTTTTACTTCCAAAATATGTTGCTAGGAAATATGAACCATATATACCCCCCATTATAATTACAGTTACTATAATTGATGGTAATAGTTCATTTGCTTTTGTAATTCCTGATAACACGTTTAAAGCAAATTTTATCCCAAAAATAGAGTGAACTACTGCTAAAATAAGTGGCATACCAAAAAACATTCCTATTTGTCTAAATAATGCTTTATTTATCATTCTTTCGTCACAGCCAATTTTTCTTAAAATTGTATATCTTTGTTTATTATCACTACTATCTGTTAATTGTTTTAAAGCTAAAATAACACTACTTGCAATTAAGAAAATTACTCCTAAATATATTGCAATAAATATGATTATCGTTGTTAATCCTAAACTTGATTCTATAATTGAAATTCTAGTCATCCCATCAATTTCTATTCCATTACTATTTAAATTTTGAATAAGGTTTGAATCTGAATCTGTAAATATTTTTTCTATTTTCTCTTTTTCTTCATCAGTTGTTACATTATAGTTCGCAACTAAAAAACTTTTTTCTTTCATTTCTTCTGTAAGATTACAACTATCTGGAACTACTAAAATCCCTATATTCGTATGACTTGTTGACATATCAATAAATCCATCTTTGCACTCATTGTACTTTGATTTATATTTTTTTCCTGCTATCTCTAATGTGTTATTTCCATCTTCTAATACTCTGTTTCTTATTTCTACTTGGTTATCAAAATCACATACCATAATATATTCATCTTCTTCTAATGTATATTTTTCTATTTTGTAAAGCTCCGCTATTTTATTATAATCAGACACTTTTATGATTTTTTCTGGTGTATCATATATAAGAAAAGGAAATTCTCTATCAATTTCTTCAAACTTATCTCTTAAAAATTTTTCTATTGTTAGATTCTCTATTTTATATATAGGTATTTCTACAATATCTTTTAAAACATTCATATCAAGTCCATTATTTTTTAAAGTTTCTGACAATAAAAGTTTAGAATCATTTCTTTGCTTTTCAGTTGTAGTTATTTCTTTACCATATTTATTAATATAATGTTCAGGTAAATTAGCTACTTTTTCTAAATTTATATCAACTGGTGTCATTTCAATTAAATCTTTTTGCATTGAATTTCTTAAAGATAAACTTGATGATAAGATTGTAATTGTCATAAATAACATTATACAAATAACGCTCATACTTACAACTGTTGTATTTATCTTATTATTAATTTGTCTTAATACAAACATATTTGTATCTTTCAAATAGATTTTCTTCATTTTTTTAGCTGTTATTAATATGAATCCTGACAAAGACCAAAAAATAGCCACTGTACCAATTATTCCCATTAATATTGGTTTTATCAAATCTTTTTCAATTCTTAATGTGTTAGTTTTTACTGTTACAATATAATAAGCATATCCTAAAGTACTTGCTCCAATAATAAATACTAAAATTGCTAAAAATGGATTTCTTATTTTAACTGTTTCATTTTTCTTCGTAGCATTTAACAAATTAATTAATTTATATTTTGAGATTGCAATGCTATTTAAAAACACAACTGCTATATACATTACTGCAAAATATATACAAGTTTTTATACATGCATCTTTTGAAAATACAAATTGGAATTCACTCATATCTGCTTCAAATAATTTTGCAACTAGTATGGACATAAATTGAGATGCAAATATACCAATTATTAATCCTACTACAAGAGATATTAATCCTATTAAAACAGTTTCAATTAAAATAACTTTTGAAACTTGTCTTTTTCCCATTCCAAGTGTCATATATATACCAAATTCTTTTTTTCTTCTATTAATCAAAAAAATATTAGCATATACTATCAATATGCCTAATACAACTGCCACAAATACAGACACAACTCCGAGTAGACTTATTAAAAGAGTAATTATCTCATGTGTTGATTGTGATACTTTTAACATTGCTTGTTGGCTATCTAATGAATTAAACATATAAAAAATTGCTACACCTAAAACTAATGTTAGAAAATATATCTCATAATCTTTTATACTTTTCGTCAAGTTTTTTATAGATAACTTAAATAACATCGTTCAAATCACCTCCAAGAAGTGTTTGAACTTCAATTATTTTTTCAAAGAATTGTTTTCTAGAGTCTTCTCCTTTAACTAACTCATTAAAAATTTTTCCATCTTTAATAAATAAAATTCTATTTGCGTAAGAAGCTGTAAAGGCATCATGTGTAACCATTAGGATTGTTGCACTAAACTTTTCATTTAAATATTCAAAATTTTCCAACAATTGTCTTGAAGATTTTGAATCTAGTGCCCCAGTTGGTTCATCTGCTAAAATCAATTTTGGATTTGTTATAATTGCTCTAGCTGAGGCAACTCTTTGTTTTTGTCCACCTGATACTTGATAAGGATATTTTCTTAGGATATCCTTAATTTCTAATTTTTCTGCAATCTCTTTTACTCTTTTTTCAATCAAATTAGTATTTACTCTTTGAATTGTTAAAGCTAAAGCAATATTTTCATAACAAGTTAAAGTGTCTAATAAATTAAAATCCTGAAATATAAAACCTAATTTCTCCCTTCTAAATTTATTTAAGTTGTTTCCTTTTAGTTTTGTTATATCCTCTTTACTAACAATTATATGTCCTGCCGTTACCTTGTCTATCGTAGATATACAATTTAAAAGCGTTGTCTTTCCAGAACCACTAGCACCCATTATACCCAAAAATTCACCTTTTGCTACGTCAAAACTGATATTGTCAATTGCTTTAGTTAGGTTTGATTTATTTCCATAGAACTTTTCTATGTTTCTTACCTCTAAAATATTTTCCATAGGTTATCTCCTTTCTGTTTATATTCTAGCTCGTTTCGTTAATTGATACCATCGATTTAGATTACAAAAACCTTACATTTTTGTAAGGCTTTTTATTTCATATTTATAAAACTACTATTTGGGAAAAACAATATAACTTCTGTGCCTTTATTTTGAATAGAATCTATTTCTATTGCAATACCAAGTTTTTCACATAATTTTTTACATATATATAATCCTATTCCTGTAGACTTTTTATTTAATAATCTACCATTTGTTCCAGTAAAACCTTTGTCAAATACTTTTGAAATCTCTCCTTTTTTTATTCCAACCCCATTATCTTTAATAAATAAAGAAACTTTTTCTTTACCTCGTTTTGAAAATATTTCAATTTCCGAACTTCTATATTTTATACTGTTTTGAACTATTTGATTTAAAATAAAAACTATCCATTTACTATCTGTATTAACATCCACTTGTAAGTCATGTATATTTATTAATATCTTATTTTGTATCAATTGAGTTTTATTTCGTTTTACACATTCATTAACTATTTCATTCAAACTACTCTTCTTTATATAATAATCTTTCTCAGCTGTGTTACTTCTAGCATAATATAATGCTTGTTCTATATAATATTCTACTTTTTGTAGCTCTTCATCTATACTTTTTGTTGTTTTATTTTTATTGTTTTCTATTATCATTTTACTTGTTGCTATTGGAATTTTAATTTCATGAATCCACATCTCAATATATTCTTTATATTCTTCTTGAGAATATTTATATTTATTTATATTTTCAATCATAGATTTATCAACTTGTTCTAGTATCTCTTTTAAAGTTTTTCCTTCGACAAAATTTGGCTCTTTTATTATTTCATTAACTAAATATTTTTCGTCTAATTCATTTAAAGTTCTTAATATTTTTTTATAAAATAAATTCTTTTTGAAATACTCATTTAAAATTGAAATTATATATAGCCCCAATATTACGACTGGAATATATATTTTAATAAAATTGTCAATTTTATATGCTAATAAAAATATTTCTATTGTAATAACTCCGAATATTAATAAACTTATTTGCAATATTTTATCTTTTATAAAATCAGTAAACTTCATTTTATTATTTCCCCTTTAAAATATATCCTTGTCCTCTTTTGGTTTCTAGTAATTCTTTCAATTGCAATTCTTCTAATTTATTTCTTAATCTTGTTATATTCACTGTTAGAGTATTATCATCAATGAAACTTTCACTCTCCCATAACGAATCCATAATTTCTTCTCTTGAAACAATAGTGTTTCTTTTTTTTGCCAAATATTTAAGAATTTTAAGTTCGTTTCTTGTTAGTTCAATTTTTTTTCCTTCTTTAACTATTGAACTTTTGGATAAATTTATAATAAATTCTTTACAGTTAATTTTATCTTGTATTTTTTCTATATTACTTCTTTTCAATAATGATTCTATTTTTGCTAAAAGAATATGAATGTTAAAAGGTTTTGTAACATAATGGTCTGCACCATAATTTATACATAACAATTCATCCATTTCATTGTCTCTACTAGTAATAACTATAATTGGTAATGTAGATTCTTTTCTTATTTCTTTACAAATAAATTCTCCATCTACCTCAGGTAAGTTTATATCTAATAGTAATAAATCTGGTTGTATATTTAATATATCTTCTATTGTATTATCAAATATTTTTAAAGATTCTGTTCTGTATCCATTGTTTTTTAGAAATATTTCTAATTCGTTTCTTAATTTTTCGTCATCTTCTACAATTAATATTTTGTACATGTTTTTACCTCCAAAAATATTATAGCATAATACTAAAAAAATAACCTTACATTTTTGTAAGGTTATCTTGGCATATAATATAGAAAAAGGAGATATTTATATCTCCT
>CANQQF010000015.1 GCA_947625985.1 uncultured Clostridia bacterium
TATATAAAAGTTCATAATACATTTCCTTTGATTTTTTTATCATCCTTATTTTATCAACATTACTTATATTTGAATTATTTAAAATTTGGGTATTTTCTAAGTTCATATTTTTTACTAATTCAATAGATGATTTTCTTGAACCATCTTCATTGTATTCTTTTCGAAGTATTGGAAATTTTTTTAATAAGAATAAAGTGTTTTTTGGTTCTAATATTAATTCATCTAATTTTGATATTGTAGCCTCATCTCTAAGTAGAGTCTTTTTTATAGTTTTACCACTAGATTCTAAAGTGATTTTAAATTTTGCAATACTATTTTTACCTGTTTCAAAATCTTTTAATTTTTGTATATCATCATCAGAATCCATAATTTCTAAATATTGCATATATCCGAATTCATCAGCATCAATTTCTGTTATAAGATTATCATAATTTTCATCAGTAAATTTATGACCAAGAATACTTTGAAGAGCAAGTTCTCTAGAAAAAGCAAGTATTTTTTTAGAACTTTCTGAAAACATTGCTGCAGAAATTTGTTGTCTAATATGTTGAATTTCATGAAATAGAGTATGAAACAACATTTTATAACTTAGTAATATCATTTCATTGTTATTATCTTGCAATGTTTTAAACATGTCATGTGTGTTAATGTTAACTGTTGGTTGGTAATATTTTTTACCATTTGAATCTGTTTTTAAATCAAAATGTAGTCCACCAGCTAATTTATAAGTTGGATCATCTTTTACATTTAGTTCAATCTCATTTTGGTTTGTATTATCTTTATCATAGACAACACCTAATTCCTGCATTTCTAATTTAAAAACATTTTTAATAGAATCCTCAATATCTTTTTTTAAATTTAAGTTGTTATCATTAGGTTTATAGGATTTTAAGAAATCTAATATTTTTTTTATTTCTATTTTTTCAAGTTTGATTTTATCTAATCCATTCATATACGTTTCACACCTTTATTTTAAGTAAGAAAGATTATAACATGGGAAAGGAAAATATGCAAATTAATAAGAAACATTATATTAGAAATGTTATATTTATATATCTTGACTTTTTAAAACTGTTATGCAAGAATATGAATATACAAATCTGCGATGTTTTAGTAATTCAAATATGAAATTTGGTTGAAAAGAAGAAAGATTAGACAATATAATAATTAATTTAAAGATTAAAGGAGGAATATAAATGAAAAAAATACGAGGATTTGAAATAGTAAAAGGTTATGAAGATAAAGGGATAAATTTACCTGTAAGAAAAACTAAATATTCAGCAGGATATGATATGGAAGCTGCAGAAGATTGTGTTGTACCAGCTTTCAAGCCTGGACAAAAGCCAACATTAATAAAAACAGGAATAAAAGCATATATGCAAGATGACGAAGTATTGATGATATATAATAGAAGTTCAAATCCAAAGAAAAAAGGATTAGTATTATGTAATAGTGTAGGTGTAATTGATAAAGATTATTATGGAAATCCTGATAATGATGGGCATATAATGTTTGCATTTTATAATGTAAAAGAAGAAGATATAGAAATAAAGAAAGGCGAAGCTATAGGACAAGCTGTGTTTCAAAAATATTTACTTACAGACGGTGATTCCGCAGAGGGAGAACGAATTGGTGGGTTTGGATCTACTAATAAATAAAATTTTCCTTTGACTTTTTCCTTTTTTTGGTGTATAATAGATATGGTAAAAAAATACAATAAAGCTAAATATTGACATAGCTTTATTATATATTTTTTTAAAAATTTTCAAAAAACACTGAAAGGAGTTGACTTGCATGTTTAATGTAGGTGATAAAATTGTATATCCAATGCATGGAGCAGGAACAATTGATTCAATAGAAGAAAAGGATATATTAGGGGAAAAACAATCATACTATATATTAAAAATGCCTGGAGAAGTAAAAGTAATGATACCAACAGCAAAAGCTGAAGAAGTGGGTGTTCGTAATATTATAGACAAAAGTTCAGCAGAAAAAGTATTTAGTGTACTAGAGAAAGACGAAACAGAAATGGACAAAAATTGGAATAAACGATATAGAGACAATATGGATAAAATGAAAAGTGGAGATATATATGAAATAGCAGATGTTGTAAGAAATCTTAGTTTTAAACAAAAAGAAAAAGGTCTTTCAACAGGTGAGAAGAAAATGTTAAACAATGCAAAACAAATTTTAGTAAGTGAATTAGTTTTAGCAGAACATGCTACTCAAGATGAAGTAGAAAGACTAGTAGAGAATAAAATAAACACTTCATTCAATACATATAGAGCTGAAGGTGTAGAACAAGAAAGTATTGTTAAGAAATTTATACCATTTGAGAGCGATGATGTGACAAACTTATAAAAATATGAAAATAGAAAATGTCAAATTTTTGTTTGACATTTTTTTGTTTGCATGATAGAATATTAAAAAATGAGAAATGGAGTGGTATTATAATGGTAAAAAAGAAGGGCGAATTAAATAAAAGAGAAAAAGCAATACTTAAATTTATAGAAAAACAAATATTGACAGATGGTTATCCACCATCTGTAAGGGAAATTGGAAAAGCAGTAGGTTTAAGTTCTACAGCTACTGTTCATGGATATTTAGCTAAATTAGAAGAAAAGGGATACATTAAAAAAGAAAATAAAAAAGGAAGAACTTTAAAGCTATTAAAAGGTGGATCAGGTGAAACTAAAGTTACTTCTAGTAAAGATTTTTATACTCAAAAAGAATTAGTAGAAGTTCCAATCGTTGGAAAAATAACAGCAGGAGAACCAATTTTAGCTGTGGAAAATATAACTGACACATTTCCAATTCCAATAGACTTTGTGGGAAATTCTGAAAGCTTTATGCTTACAGTTAGAGGAGAGAGTATGATTGAAGCAGGAATTTTGGATGGAGACTATATTTTAGTGAAAAAACAAAATAATGCGAATAATGGAGAAATAGTAGTAGCTCTAATTGAAGATGAGGCTACAGTAAAAACATTTTATAAAGAAAAAGATCATATAAGATTACAACCAGAAAATAGTACTATGGATCCAATAATAGTTCCTACATGCAACATTTTAGGAAAGGTTGCAGGTGTATTTAGAAAAATGTAAAATTCACAAAATGTTCACATAAATAAATTGACAAACTAAACCATGTTAAATATAATAATAACATGGTTTTATTGTGAGAAAAAATACTAAAAAGAAGGAGTTAATATGTTTAAAATATTAAGATTTTTAAAACAATCATTTTGGACAGTAGTAATAATAGCAGTACTATTATGTATACAAGCTTGGTCAGATTTAACAATGCCAGACTTTACATCAAAAATTGTAAACACTGGTATTCAATCAGGTGGAATCGAAAATGCTGTACCAAAAATTATTTCAAAAGATTATATGGATTTATTATTATTATTTAATAATGAAGATGAACAACAAATAATGAATAATTATATGATAATTGGAAGTGTTTTAACAGAAGAACAAGAAAATATAATAACAAAATATTTTGGAGAAGGGTATGAAGTAGAACCAGAATCTATATACATATTAAGTGATATAAATAAAGATGAAGAAGAAAAACTTTCATCTATAATGGCAGAGCCACTTACAAAATTATCAGTTATAATAAATGATGAGACAGCAAATAAAATAAAAGAGAAGATGATGGAAGATATTCCAAATGAGCAAAAGGCACAAATAGAAAATGTAAGTTTAATTGATTTAATTAAACAAACACCAAAAGAGCAATTAAATGAAATGTTAAAACAATTTGATGAACAAATGGCTAATATGGAAGATTCAATAAAAGAACAAGCTGCTGTTTCAACAGTTAAAACAATATATCAAAAAATAGGTGTTAATACAGATAAAATCCAAAATACATATATTTTAAAAGTAGGAATTCAAATGGCAGGAATTGCTTTAATAAGTGCAACTTCAGCAATTTTAATTATTTTATTATCTGCAAGAGTTGCAGCTAGACTAGGAACAACATTGAGAGAAAAGGTATATTCTAAAGTATTAACATTTTCTAGAAAAGAATTAATGGAATATTCAACAGCTTCTTTGATAACAAGAAATACAAATGATATTCAACAAATCCAAATGCTAATACCAATGCTATTTAGGACAGTAATATATGCTCCATTGATGGGTGGATTTGGGTTTATTAAAGTATTAATTAACAGTCAGAACACTATGGTTTGGATTGTGGGAGTTGCAATATTAGCAATAATATTTATAGTAGGTACACTATTTATCATAGCAATGCCTAGATTTAAAAAATTACAAACTTTAATAGATAAATTAAATTTAGTTTCAAGAGAAATATTAACAGGTTTACCTGTAATAAGAGCTTTCAATAAAGAGAAAAATGAAGAAGAAAGATTTGATGATGCAAATAAAGACTTAACAAAAACAAATATATTTGTTAACAGAGCAATGTCAATGATGATGCCTTTATTAATGTTTACAATGAATTCAACAATGATACTAATTATTTGGTTTGGTGGTCATGCAGTAGATCAAGGAATATTGCAAGTTGGAGATATGATGGCATTTATTCAATATATGATGCAAATTTTAATTTCATTCTTAGTAATATCAATGATTTCTATAATGTTGCCTAGAGCATCAGTATCAGCAAAACGTATAAATGAAGTTCTTGAAACAGAACCATTTATAAAAGATAAAGAAGATACAAAATCTTTTGATTTAAAAAAGAAAGGCTTAGTTGAATTTAAAAATGTATCTTTTCGTTATCCAGATGCAGACACAGAAATTTTATCTGATATTAATTTTACTGCAAAACCTGGGCAGACCACAGCAATTATAGGAAGTACAGGAAGTGGTAAGTCTACAATAGTTAATTTAATACCGAGATTTTATGATGTAACAGGTGGAGAATTAAAAGTAGATGGTGTAAATGTTAAGGATGTTAAACAAAAGGATTTAAGAAATATAATAGGGTTTGTTCCTCAAAAAGGAATTTTGTTTTCAGGCACTATTGAATCAAACATAAAGTATTCTGATAGTAATATGTCTGATGAAAAAATGAAAAAAGCTGCTAAAATTGCACAAGCAACAGAATTTATTGAAAAGAAAGATAAAAAGTATAAAGATGAAATATCTCAAGGTGGAACTAATGTATCAGGAGGTCAAAGACAACGTTTATCGATAGCGAGAGCAATTGCAAAAGATCCAGAAATATTTGTGTTTGATGACAGTTTTTCAGCACTAGATTTTAAAACAGATATGGAATTACGTACACAGTTAAAAGAGATAACAAAAAAGAAAACTGTAATAATCGTAGCACAAAGAATTAGTACAATTATGAATGCTGAACAAATAATAGTATTAGATGAAGGCAAAGTTGTTGGAATAGGAACACACGAAGAATTGATGAAAAATAATGAAACATATAAACAAATAGCATTATCACAATTATCTGAAGAAGAATTGAGTTAGGAAAGGAGGAAAAGCACATGCCAGGACCAATGGGTAGGAGAAGAGGCGTGCCTCAGATGCAAAAAGTTAAAGATGTTAAAGGAACTTTAAAAAAATTAGCGACTAATTATTTATCAAAATATAAAATTGCTTTAGTTATAGTTTTTATATTTGCAATAGGAAGTACAATATTTACAATAGTTGGACCTAAAATACTTGGAAATGCAACAACAGAGATTTTTAATGGTTTAGTTGGTAAAATATCTGGTGGAAACGGAATAGATTTTGGAAAAATAGGTAATATTTTACTTACTTTACTAAGTTTATATATAGTAAGTGCTATTTTCTCTTTTATACAAGGGTTTACAATGACCAATATAGCACAAAAATTAACTTATAAAATTAGAAATGATTTAGCAATAAAGATTAATAAATTACCAATGAAATATTTTGATAAAAAGACACATGGTGAAGTTTTATCAATTATTACCAATGATATTGATACATTAAGTATGAACCTAAATCAAAGTATTACACAAATTATTACATCAATATGTACAGTTATAGGAATACTTATAATGATGTTTTCGATAAGTTGGCAAATGACGTTAATATCACTTGTAATATTACCAACAGCTTTATTATTTACAAAAATTGTAGTAGGGAGATCACAAAAATACTTCAAAGCTCAGCAAGACTATTTAGCACATGTTAATGGACAAGTAGAAGAAACATATGGAGGACTAAATATAGTAAAAGTTTTTAATGGAGAAGAAAAAGCAAAAAAAGAGTTTGAAAAAGCAAATGCAAAATTATATGAATCAGCATGGAAATCTCAATTTTTATCAGGATTACTTCATCCACTAATGAATTTACTAGGAAATTTAGCATATGTAGCAGTTGCAGTAGCAGGTGGATATTTAGCAATAAAAGGAACTATAACAGTTGGAAATATTCAGAGTTTTATTCAGTATAATAGACAATTTGTACAACCTATAGGGCAAGTTGCTCAAGTATCAGGAATGTTACAAGCTATGCTTGCCGCAGCAGAAAGAATATTTGACTTTTTGGATGAAGATGAGGAAATTGTTACAGCTAAAGGAAATATAGATATTAAAAAACTTAAAGGAAATATTAAGTTTGAAAATGTTCATTTTGGATATGACAAAGATAAAATAATAATAAATAATTTTAATGCTAATATTAAAGAAGGTCAAAAAATAGCTATTGTAGGACCAACAGGGGCAGGAAAAACAACTATTGTTAAATTATTAATGCGTTTTTATGATGTTAATTCAGGAGCTATTTTAGTTGACGGACATAATGTAAAGGATTTCGAGCGTGGTAATTTAAGAAAAATGTTTGGAATGGTACTACAGGATACATGGTTATTTGGAGGAACAGTTAAAGACAATATTAAATATGGAGAGCCTGATGCATCTGATAATGAAGTAATAAAAGCTGCGAAAGCTGCACATGTGCATCATTTTATAAAAACATTGCCACATGGTTATGAATCTTTGTTAAATGAAGAATCAAGTAATGTATCTGCTGGCCAGAAACAATTATTAACAATAGCAAGGGTTATATTAACAGATCCAAAAGTATTAATTTTAGATGAAGCAACAAGTTCAATTGATACAAAAACAGAATTACAAATTCAAGATGCAATGGACACATTAATGAAGGGAAGAACAAGTTTTATTATCGCACATAGATTATCAACAATAAAAAATGCAGATTTAATACTAGTTATGAATCATGGAGATATTATAGAACAAGGAACCCATGAAAAATTATTAGCCAGAAATGGATTTTATGCAGATCTTTATAATAGTCAATTTGAAGATGGAGAGGAATAGAAAATAGAATAAAATAAAAAAAATTCTTGACTTTTAAAAATAGTAAATGTATAATTTATTATATAATAAAACAAAGGAGAAAATAGATGGAAGAGAAAGAAAAGAGAGGTATACCATTAATATTATTAATTTTTATTGTAATAGTAATAGTTGTTGCTATTGTATGCGTTGTAAGAATGCAAACTAGAAAAGAAACACAACAACAATTAAATTCAACTTCAAATTCTGTTACAACTAATACTACAAGAAGCAGAATAACAAGCACAGCAAACACAGCAAGACAGTAGTAAAGATAGTAGTTAATGGAAAGAGAGGTAAAATATGGAAGAAGAAGTAAAAAATAATGAGGTAACAGTTGACGAACAAAAAGTTGTTAGCAAAAAACAGACACCTGAGACAACAGTGATTTTAGCAGTATTTTTTGCATTACTTGCAATAGTTGTTGTAGCTGTTGTATTAAATATAGTTGGATAATTTGATTATAAAACCTGCAATAAGAAAGCAGGTTTTTTTGTGTGAAAAAATAATAAAATAGGCTAAACCACTTGACAAATCTTTAAAAATAGTGTAAAGTAATATAGCATTACAGAGGAGGTTGTTGTGTATGCAAACTAAAAAGAAAAACGTAATGGAAAATAAAGTAAGAATTAGCATGTTGTGTGAATTATACGGGAACTTACTTACAAATAAACAAAAAGAATGCATAGATAATTATTACAACAACGATTTATCTCTATCTGAAATAGCGGAAAATCAGGATATAACAAGACAAGCAGTAAGAGATAATATTCAAAAAGGAGAGAAAAAACTTCTTGAATATGAAGAAAATTTAATGTTTATGAAAAAAACAGTAGAACAAGAAAAGAAAATTGAGAAAATTTTAAAAGAACTAAAACAAATAAGAAATAATATTACAGATAAAGAGCTTGATAAAAAATTAAATAACATAGAGAAACAAATTAATAAAATCTAAATTATAAAATAATATGGAGGTATCACATGGCTTTTGAAGGATTATCTTCTAGATTACAAGAATTTACAAGAAAATTAAGAGGAAAAGCTAGAATTACAGAATCAGACTTAAAAGAAATGCTTAGAGAGGTAAAACTAGCATTACTTGAAGCTGATGTTAATTATAAAATAGTTAAAGATTTTATTTCAACTATTCAAGAAAAAGCTTTAGGTCAAGATGTTTTAAAATCATTAACACCAGGACAACAAGTAATAAAAATAGTAAAAGATGAATTAGTAGAATTACTAGGAGGAGAAGAAGCTAGAGTTAATTTTTCACCAAATCCACCTACAATTATAATGTTAGTTGGACTTCAAGGTTCAGGTAAAACAACTACGTCTGGAAAATTAGCTAACCTATTTAGAAAACAAGGTAAAAAACCTTTATTAGTTGCATGTGATGTGTATAGACCTGCTGCTATTAAACAATTACAAGTTGTAGGAAAACAGTTAAATATACCAGTATATGCAAATGAAACATCAAAAGATGTTGTACGTATTGCAAAACAAGCAATGAATGAAGCAATGTCAAAATTAAATGATGTAATAATTCTTGATACTGCAGGTAGACTTCATATAGATGAAGCTTTAATGGATGAATTAAAAAATATTAAAGCAAATATTAATCCACATGAAATTTTATTAGTTGTAGATGCTATGACAGGTCAAGATGCAGTAAATGTATCAGAAAAATTTAATGAAGCACTTGGAATTGATGGTGTGGTACTTACAAAGTTAGATGGTGATACTCGTGGTGGTGCTGCACTTTCAGTTAAAAAAGTTACAGGAAGACCAATTAAGTTTGCAGCAACTGGCGAAAAACTTAGTGATATAGAAGTATTTCATCCAGAAAGAATGGCATCAAGAATTTTAGGAATGGGTGACATACTTTCAGTTATAGAAAAGGCAGAAGAAACATTTGACTTAGAAGAAGCTGAAAAACTTGAAAAGAAAATGCGTAAAAGTGAATTAGACTTAGATGATTACTTGGCTCAAATACGTCAGGTTAAGAAAATGGGTTCTTTTTCATCTATTTTAAAAATGATACCTGGACTAAATAAGCTTAAAGATATTGAAATTGATGATAAAGAATTCGTTAAAATTGAAGCAATGATATGTTCTATGACTAAGGAAGAAAAACGTAATACAAGGTTACTTAATGGAAGTAGAAGACAACGTATAGCTAAAGGTAGTGGAACTAGTGTTCAAGATATTAATAAATTCATAAAATCTTTTGAAATGACACAGAAAATGATGAAGCAAATGAAACAAAATAAAGGTGGAATGAAAAATTTAATGAAAAACTTAGACATGGATAATCTTAAAAATATGAAATTTTAAATTTGTTATTAACTTTTTAGTTTTAATATAAATTATTCAAATTATTAGGAGGTGAACCAGAATGGTAAAAATAAGATTACAAAGACAAGGAAAGAAAAAAGCTCCATTTTATCATATAGTTGTAGCAGATTCTAGATCTCCAAGAGATGGTAAAATAATAGAGCAATTAGGAACATATGATCCAATGACAGATCCAGCAACAATAGTATTAGACAAAGAAAAAGTTGAAAAATGGATCAAAAATGGTGCAAAACCAACAGATACAGTAAAAATGTTAATAGAAAAAGCTTAACATTTAGGAGGATTTATTTAAATGAAAGAAATTCTTGAAATAATAATTAAAGGACTAGTTGATGATAAAGATGCAGTAGAAGTTGAAGAAAAAGAAAATGAAAAAAATATTGTGTTTGAAGTAAAAGTTGCAGAGTCTGATATGGGAAAAGTAATAGGAAGAAAAGGAAGAATTGCTAGATCTATAAGAACAGTTGTTAAAGCTGTAGCTACTAAAGAACACAAAAAAGCTACTGTAGAATTTATTGGATAATAGGTGAAAAAATTGAAACAAGAAATGTTAGAAATTGGTCAAATAGTTAATACATTTGGAGTTAAAGGAATGGTTAAAATTGTTCCTTATACTGACGATATTAGAAGATTTGACAAATTAAAAGAAATATATGTTGTACAAAAAAACAAAGAAACTAAATATGAAATTGAAGAAGTTAAATATCATAAAAATATGGTACTTCTAAAACTTAAAAATATAGATACAATGAATGATGCTGAACTGTTGAAGCAAAGCTCTGTACAAATTGAAAGAAAAGATGCAATCGACTTAGAAGAAGATTCATATTTTATTGTAGATTTAATAGGGCTAAAGGTTGTAACAGATGAACAAGTAGAATTAGGAAATGTAGTTGATATATTCAATACAGGAAGTAACGACATATATGTAGTAAAAGATGAATTAGGAAAACAAGTTTTATTACCTGCAATTTCAGATGTTATAAAGAAAATTGATATGGAAAACAAACTTATTACTGTTCATCTTATAAAAGGATTAGTGTAGGAGGGAAAACTATCTATGAAATTTGATGTTTTAACACTTTTTCCTGAAATGTTTACTCCTATGGAGCAAAGTATTATGGGAAGAGCTGTAGAGAAAAATCTTTTAGATATTAATTTAGTAAATATAAGAGATTTTTCAGAAAATAAACACAAAAAAGTAGATGATACTCCATATGGTGGTGGAGCTGGTATGGTAATGATGCCAGATGTTGTGTATAGAGCTTACAATTCTATAAAGACAGATAATGCAAAAGTTGTATATATGTCACCACAGGGAAAAACACTAAATCAAAAAATAGTAGAAGACTTATCTAAAGAAGAACATTTGATTATTTTATGTGGACATTATGAAGGAATAGACCAACGTGTAATTGATAAGATTGTTGATGAAGAGATATCTATTGGAGATTATGTATTAACAGGTGGAGAAATTCCAGCGATGGTTTTAATAGATAGTGTAAGTAGATATGTAGAAGGAGTCTTGAGTAAAGATTCAATTAGTGAAGAATCTTTTTCAAATGGATTGTTGGAATATCCTCAATATACAAGACCAGAAGAATTTGAGGGAATGAGAGTTCCAGAAGTATTACTGTCAGGTCACCACGAGAATATAGAAAAATGGAGAAAAGAAAAGTCTATTGAAATAACAAAGAAAAAAAGACCAGATTTACTGGATAATAAATGAAGTGCACAGTAATGATGCACCGCTCAAATTTGAAAGAAGGAGGAAGTTTCTAAAATGGATATTATAAAATCTATTGAACATGAACAATTAAAAAATAAGATACCAGAACTTAAAGTTGGTAACACTGTTAAAGTACACGTAAGAATTAAAGAAGGAAATAAAGAAAGAATCCAAGTTTTTGAAGGAATTATTATAAAAATACAAGGTGGAGGATTAAATCAAACATTTACAGTAAGAAAGACATCTTATGGTGTTGGAGTTGAAAAAACATTTTTAATTCACTCACCATTAGTTGAAAAAGTTGAATTAGTTAGGGTAGGTAAAACAAGACGTGCTAAACTATACTATCTAAGAGATAGAGTAGGTAAATCTGCTAAGACTAAAGAACAAATCGGAGCTAGAATTGAAGATAAAGAAATTGTTGTCAAGGAAGATTTAGCTGAAGAACCTGAAGCTACAGAAACAGTAGATGAAGAAGTTAAAGAAACTCCAGTTGAAGAAACAAAAACTGAAGAAGTAGTACCAGCTTCAGAAGCTAAGGAAGAAACAAAAAAAGAAGCTCCAAAAGCTGAAAAAGAAACAAAGAAAGAAGCTCCAAAAGCTGAAAAAGAAACAAAAAAAGAAGCTCCAAAAGCTGAAAAAGAAACAAAAAAAGAAGACGCTAAATAATAAAAAAGAGTTGCAAATGTATGAATTGCAACTCTTTTTTTATTATTCTATATTACTTAATTCTTTTTTTAATAGTTCATGTTTATCATTACTCATTTCAATTAATGGTAAACGTGGGATTCCATAATTAAAGCCTATATCATTTAATGCAGCTTTAACTGGAATAGGATTAACTTCTGAGAACAATGCATTTATTAAAGGTATTGCATCTAATTGAAGTTTCCTAGCTTTTTCAATATCTCCATTTAAAAATGAAGTAACCATATCATGTGTATATTTAGGTTTTACATTTGATAAAACTGATATTACACCAAGACCACCAACAGAAAGAATTGGTAAAACTTGGTCGTCATTACCAGAATAAATATGTAAGTTATCACCACATAAATTAGCAATTTCAGCAACTTGTGATAAATTACCGCTAGCTTCTTTAATAGCAACTATATTTTGTATTTTTGAAAGTTCTAAACAAGTATTAGGTGCAATATTGACACCTGTACGACTAGGTACGCTATATAAAATGATAGGTAAATCAACACTTTCAGCAATAGCTTTATAGTGAGCAATTAATCCAGATTGTGTTGTTTTGTTGTAATAAGGAGTGACTACTAATAATCCGTCAACTCCAAGCTTTTCAACTTCCTTTGATAACTCAATAGCTTGACTTGTATTATTTGAGCCAGTTCCTGCAATAATTGGAACTCTTCCAGCTGATGTTTCTACTGCGCATTTAATAGTTGCAATTTTTTCATCATGTGTCATTGTAGAAGATTCTCCTGTTGTACCACAAACTATAATGGCATCGACATTGTTGTCAATTTGAAAATTAATAAGTCTTCGAAATTCGTCGAGATTAACACCATTGCCATTAAATGGTGTTGCAATAGCTGTTCCACAGCCTTTAAATAAAACTTTTTTCATAATATAACCTCATTTCAGTTATTAATAGGTAATATTTAACATAGTTATATTAAATATGTTTTTATTATATCTCAATTATTTTTCATTAGCAAGTAATTTCTCTAAAATTTGAATAGCATTAGAAGCTGCACCTTTCCTTAAATTATCAGCAACAACCCATATATTTAGTCCGTTTTCAACGCTGAAGTCACGCCTTATTCTTCCTACATAAACTTCATCATGACCATCAGATTTTGAAGGAAGAGGGTACATTAATTTATCTGTATCATCTACTACAATAATTCCAGGATAATTTTCTAATAATACTTTAACATCATATAACTCAAAAGGTTTATCAAATTCTAGATTAATAGATTCACAATGGCAATTTTTTACAGGAACTCTAGCTGTTGTTGCAGTTATAGGAAGGTTGGGTTTGTGCAAAATTTTTCTTGTTTCATTAATCATTTTGTGTTCTTCCTTTGTATATCCATCATCCATAAATACATCAATATGAGGTAAACAGTTGTTATAAATTGAATATGGGAATTTTTTTAAGTTTTTATCATCATTTCTTTCTTCTAAGTCTTCAATACCATTTCTACCTGCACCTGAAACTGCTTGATATGTAGAATAGACAATTCTTTTTATAGAATATTTATCATCTAATGGTTTTATAGGAACAACAGCCTGAATAGTTGAACAATTTGGGTTAGCAATGATTCCTTTATTTTTATTAATATCTTCAGAATTAACTTCAGGTACAACTAAAGGAACCTCAGGATGCATTCTATAAAAGCTACTATTATCTATAACTGTACATCCATTTTCAACAGCAATAGGAATAAATTTTTCTGAAGTTGATCCACCTGCACAAAAGATTGCATAGTCAAATCCTAGCTCAAAAGAAGCTTCCTTTAGTTCATAAACTATATATTCTTTACCTAAAAAATTTATTTTACTACCAGCTGACTTTTTTGAAGAAAATAGAATATATGAAACATTTTCGAGATTCTTTTCTTCTAAAACTTTTAATGCTGTTCTTCCAACAACTCCTGTAGCACCTACAATAGCTACTTTGTAATTTTTTTGCATAAAAAAACCTCCTTATTTGTTTAAGCATGTTAACAATAATCATATTCCTAAAATATTATCATGTCAATATAAATTATGTAATTTAAATAGAAAAAGTTAAAAAAATATTGAAAAAATAAAAAAAAATATATATAATGAGATTAACGAGAAACACAAAAGAAATGAGGATTTTTTATGAATAGTGAAAAAGGAGTAACACTAATTATTTTAGTAATTACAATAACTGTATTACTTATATTATCTCGCATTGTTATAAACAGTGCTGTAAGTGATGATGGAATAGTTAGTGAAACAATTGAGGCGAAAAAAGAAAGCTTTGATGATAATATTAGAGATTCACTTCTAGCACTTCAATTAAATTATACAAGCAAAAAGGAATATATTGATTTTTTGAAGGCTAATAAATATATTGATGACAAAAATGTTATTAATGTTAAGACACTTCTTGCAGTAACAGATATGGCAGATGTTGATTTTGGGAAAGGTAGTGGAATGAAAGAAGTTTATGTATTAACAGATGACTTGGATTTGATATATTATTATGAAGATGGAGTTCAAGAAAAAATAGAGAACATAGGAACTTCTATGCAACCATGAAAGGAAAATTTTTCTAGCACATAAATATAAAAAATGCAAATGATAAAAACGTAAAAATATTGAGATTAATTGTGATAAGTCAAGAAAATTATATATAAATACTAAAATTCAAAATAAAATGAAAAAATAGAAGTTTGAAAAAATTGGCATGAAGTAGTAAAATAAATATAATTAATAATTAAAAATTTAAAAATACCCTGCGTAGTACGTATAGACAGAATTTTTAGAACCAACAAACATTAAGAGGGGCTGATTTCAGAATATGGCGTGCAAGCTCACATGATACAGTGAGAAGCCCATGAATATTATGGTAGGCACCCACCTGTTTTTAGGAGCAGGTCCTTAAAAATTCCAGACATCTTACGGCTAAGGTGGGGTATTTTTGTGAATTTATTATTATCACTAGAGAAAAATTAATTATACTAAAAAAGCATTTCTACAGGAAAATAGTAGAAATACTTTTTTTTAGTTTCAGACAAAGTTAGTTGTATTTGAAAGTTTAATAACTTAAATTTTAATTTTTACATAGTTCATAAATAGCTCTTGCATATATTTTACAAGAAATAATTAAATTTTCAATTTCAATAAATTCATTTGTTTGATGACACATATCTTTATGTCCAGGAAAGTTACTTCCAAAGCATACACAGTTATCGAAAGCTCTAGCAAATGTTCCGCCTCCAATTGCAATTGGTTCACAATTAGAATTTGTTTCTTCATTGAAAATATTACAAAGTGTTTTTACCAAATAGTTATCTTTAGGAATATATAAAGGTGCTTGATAATGAGTTGTTTTAAAGTTTATAGAAGGATATGTTTCAAGACATTTTTTAAAAGTATGTTCAACTAGTTCATAATCTGTATGAACAGGAACTCGTAAATTTAATCCAATATATAATTTTGAATCTTCTAATTTGAAATCTCCAGTATTAAGAGTTAATGCTCCTGATTCATCTTCAAAATTTAAATCCATGTCTTCACCAGTATATTTGATTCCAATATATTTTGAAAAATAGTTTAATAGTTCTATTGGACACTCATATTCATTAAAAATTTCATTTAATAAAACTAACATTTTAGAAATAGCATTATCACCTAAATCAGGATGTGCAGCATGTGCTTGAATACCATTGGAAACTATAGTTATTGTTACATCATCATTTTGACTTAAATCAATATTATAATTTTTTTCATAAATAAGGTTTTGTACAAAAATCATAAGGTCATAAATTGAGATTTTTTCAGGATTTATTTTTAATGATACTTTACAAAATTTTGGTACAACATTAATTGCATTATTATTACAATCAATTGAAACAATTTGCATACTATTTTCTAAAGAAGGTGAATAGTTCATGCTTAAATAAGTAGTGGCTATTGTTTTTTCTGCATAAATACATGGAAAATCTGCATCGGGACTAAATCCAACTGTAGGTAATTCTTCATGTTGTTTATAATACTCTATACATTTCCAATCTCTTTCTTCATTTAAACCAAGAATAAGTCTAACTCTTTTTTTAACATTGCAATTTTCCATTACTGTTTTCATTGCATATAGTGAAGCCATTACTGGTCCTTTATCATCAATGGCACCTCTACCAATTATTTTTCCATCTGAAATAGTTGCACTAAAAGGTGGATATTCCCATCCATCTCCTTCAGGTACAACGTCTAAGTGTCCTATGATTCCAACCATTTCTTCACCTTCACCAAATTCTATGTAACCACAATAACCATCGATGTTTTTAGTTCTAAAGCCTAACGATTTACCTAAGTTTAAAGTATAATCTAGAGCTTTAGCAGCATTTTCGCCAAAAGGTTTTGTAGGATCATTACTTTCTGAATGAACACTTGGAATTCTAATAATTTCTTGTGTACTTTTAATTAAACTTTCACTTAAATTTTCAATAGTTTTTTCAAACATAATACACCATCCTTATTTCTTTTTTTATAATTATATGCAAAGTAAATAAAAAAAACAATATTTATTTTATTGAATTTACTATTGATGTAGTATATAATATTAAAAAAATCGGAAGAAGGATATAGTAAACATGGGAAAACAAAAAGGAAAGCATAGTGTTGAAAATAAAAAAAAGATAATAGTAGTGTCAATACTATTATTTTTAATTATAATAACTCTTTTAGTTATTTATTTTATTTTTTTTAAAACAGTTATAAAAAATGAGGTATATATAGAACTTGGTGATGAAGATATTGAGATTTCAAAATTTGTTGGAAATAAAATATATGAGAAAAATTCAAGTTTTATTACAGATATGTCTAAAATAGATTTAACTAAAGTTGGAGAACACAAAATTGAGATAAAACATGGAAATAAAACTTATGAAGCTACATTAAAAATACAAGATACAACACCACCAAAAGTGGAATTTAAAGATATTGAAAAACCAATTAATTATGAAATAAATCCAGAAGACTTTATTGAATCTAAAGAAGATAAAAGTGAAATGACTGTTGAATATAAAGAAATTGAAACTGTGGACTTAGCAAATATTGGCTCATATATTGTAGAAGTTATTGTAAAAGATCAAAGTAATAATGAAACGAAAAAAGAGTGTAAACTTGAAATAACACACATTAGAAAAAATTTAGTTATAGAACTAGGAGATAAAATTACAGTTCAAGATATAATATTTGATGAAAGGTATTATAATCTTGTAACAAATGAACAAATAGAAGAAATAAATAATTATGATGTTGGAGAATATGAATTAAAAACAAATCTTGAAGGAGTCGAATATACAACAAAAATAACTGTTCAAGATACAAAAGCACCTACACTTACTTTAAAAGAAGTGAAAAAATATAAAGACCAACCTATAAAACAAGAAGATTTTATAGAAACAATTTCTGATGCATCAGAATATACAGTTAACCTTCTATCACAATTAGATACATCAGCACTTGGAGATAAAGAAATTAAAATTGAAGCAGTTGATAAATACAATAATAAAGTTGAACAATCTACAAAATTACATGTAGTAGAAGATAAAGAAGGACCAGTATTTTCAGGATTAAATGAAATAAAGGTAAGTAAAAATGCGACAATTGATTATAACAAAAATGTTTCAGCAAAAGATGAAAAAGATGGAAGTTGTGAATTTTCAGTAGATTCTAGTGCTGTTAATGTAACTGCTACAGGAACATATTTTGCAACATATACATCAAAGGATAAGTCAGGAAATACAACAACTGAAAAGAGGAAAGTAGTAGTAGCTTCAGACGAAAACGATGTAAATTCTTTAGCTGATGAAGTTATATCAAAATTAGGAATAAGTTCAAAAAGTGCAGCAGATAAATCATTGGCACTTGTTAGATGGTCACAAAATACTATAAAATATGGACATACATATCAAAATGTTAGAGATATTTCAAAAGCAGCATATTATGCACTTTCAAAACATGTTGGAGACTGTTTTGGTATAGCATCAGCTATGCAAATATTATTAACAAGAGCTGGAGTAACAAACATGATGGTACATTGTACAGATGGATCACATTATTGGAATATGGTTAATGTTGGTGGATGGAAACATATTGATGGAACGAAAAATAATGGAAATTATCCAATAGCATTAATGAATGATAAAACAAGATATGATACTTTACAATTTTTACATCCACGTGATTGGGATAGAAGTGCATATCCAGCAGCTAATTAAAAGGGGTGCTTATTAGATGAAAGAATTAGAATATCCATTTGATAGTGATTATATATTAAAAAAGAAAAAATCTTTAAAAAGACAATTATTAGAACAAGATAATTTGATAGAAAAGAAAGTTGCTATTTTAGGCGGTTCAACAACTAATGATATAAAACTAATATTAGAATTATTTTTGTTAAATTATGGAATTAAACCAATTTTTTATGAATCTGAGTATAATCAATTTTATCAAGATGCGGTATTTGGAAACGAAGAACTAGATAATTTTAAACCAGATATAATTTATATTCATACCACAAATAGAAACATTACAAAATATCCAAATGTCTCAATGGAAACAAAAGAAATTGACAACATGATGGAAGAGGAGTATTACAAATTTAAGACTATATGGGAAAAGTTATCAAAAAGATTTAATTCAGTAATAATTCAGAACAATTTCGAGTACCCATACTATAGATTACTTGGAAATAAAGATGCTAGTAGTAAATATGGAAGAGTGAATTATATAACAAGACTAAATATGAAGTTTTATGAATATGCAGAAAGTAATGATAATTTTTATATTAATGACATAAATTATTTATCTGCAAGTTATGGATTAGATAAATGGACTAACGAGTTTTATTGGCATATGTATAAATATGCTTTAGAAGTACGAGCAATTCCAACGCTTGCATTTAATATAGCAAAAATTATTAAGTCAATCTATGGAAAAAATAAAAAAGCATTTGCTCTAGATTTAGACAATACACTATGGGGTGGAATTGTTGGGGATGACGGAGTAGAAAATATAGCAATTGGACCAGAAGTTCCGACTGGACAAGTGTTTTCAGAATTTCAAAGTTATTTAAAGTCACATAAAGATTTAGGTGTTATTTTAAATGTTGTATCTAAAAATGAAGAAGAAAACGCTATAGTTGGGTTAAATCATGAAGAGGGAGTTTTAAAGCCAGAAGATTTTGTTAGTATAAAAGCAAATTGGAATCCTAAAAATGTAAATATTAAAGAATTAGCAAATGAGTTAAAATTAGGTGAAGATAGTTTTGTTTTTGTAGATGATAATCCAGCAGAAAGAAAAATTGTAGAAGAATATATAAATGGAATTGCTGTTCCAGAACTAGATGTCCCTGAAAACTATATAAGAATAATAGACAAACAAGGATATTTTGAAGTAACAACACTTTCTAAAGAAGATAAGAAAAAAACAAAAATGTACAAAGAAAATGCAAAAAGAACTAAAAAAATGAAAGCATTCTCTAATTATGAAGATTATTTGAATTCATTAGAAATGAAAGCAGAAATAAAAAGTTTTATTCCTTTATATACAGCACGCATTTCACAATTAACAAATAAAAGTAATCAGTTTAATTTAACAACTAAAAGATATTCGCAAGCAGAAATTGAAGAAGTACAAAAAAATGATAAATATATAGATTTATATGGTAAGCTAGAAGATACTTTTGGAGATAATGGAATTGTATCAGTAGTAATTGGGGAGAAAAAGGAAAAGGAACTACATATTGATTTATGGATAATGAGCTGTAGAGTCTTAAAAAGAGATATGGAATTTGCAATGATGGATACGTTAGTTAAGGAATGTAAAAAACAGGGAATAGAACAAATTTATGGATATTATTACCCAACAATTAAAAATAAAATGGTAAAAGATTTTTACAGTTTACATGGATTCGAAAAGATAAATGAAAACGAACAAGGAGATACAACGTGGAAAATTGATGTAAATAAATATAAGGAAAGAAATAAAGTAATTAAAGTGGAGGTCTAAATTATGAATAAAGAAGAAATATATGAAAAATTAAATGAAGTATTTCAAGATGTTTTTGATGATGATGAAATAAAAGTTAATGAACAAACAACTTCAAATGATATAGAAGATTGGGATTCATTAGAACATATTAACTTAATTGTAGCTGTTGAAAAAGAATTTGGAATTAAGTTTAATATGAATGAAGTAACTAGCATGAAAAATGTAGGAGAGATGGTAGCAATAATTGAAGAAAGAGTAGGATAATAAAATGGAATTAACTTCTGTTAGTTTTTTGACATTTTTAGTTATTTTAGTTTTACTATATTATACAATTTTTAGAAAAAAACAATGGGTAGTATTATTAGTTGCAAGCATTACTTTTTTAGTGATGTCTTGCACTAAACTGTATGTGCTACTCTATGTTTTGTATGGATTTGTTGTAACATACTTTGGTGCTATTCTAATTGATAAATGTCAAGATGAAAAGAAAAGAAAAATAACAAGAACAATATTTGTGTTATTAGCATTAGTAACATTAGTTGGACTAAAATATACGAATTTTTTTGGAGTTACAATAGAAATTTTTGCTAAAGTGACTGGTATAAATTTTATATGGACTATGGTGTCATTTTTAGCACCAATTGGAATTTCATATTATACTATAATTTCAATTGGATATTTATTAGATGTATATAGAACTGCATATAAACCACAAAAAAATCCACTTAAATATTTAACATTTATGATATTCTTTCCACAAATGACCAGTGGACCTTTTAATAGATATAGTGAAATGAAAGATGAATTATATAACAATCATGAGTTCAAAACGGAAAACATAACTAGTGGAATTCAAAGAATAATGTGGGGATTTTTTAAAGTACTTGTTATATCAGAAAGAATGGGTACATTGTGCAATACGATTTATGGAGATCTTAATAAATATAATGGATTATACATAGTCGTTGCAGTTTTATTTTATACTATACAATTGTATTCTAATTTTTCAGGTTGTATAGATATTGCTTTAGGAACAACTAGAATATTAGGAATTAGAATGCCAGAAAATTTCAGACAACCATTCTTTTCTAAAACAATGGCTGAATTTTGGCGTAGATGGCATATAACTCTAGGAACATGGTTTAAAGATTATATTTTTTATCCAATGTTAAAAACAGATTTTGTACAAAATTCAATTAAGAAATGTAAAAAATTATTTGGTAAAAAATGGGGCAAAAAGATACCAACATATTTAGCTATGTTAGTATTATGGATAACTATTGGTATTTGGCATGATGGAGCATATCATTTTATTTTAGCATCTGGAATTATTCAATGGTTTTATGTTGTAATGGGCGAAATTATTGCACCTGCAATTGAATATATAAACGTTAAAATGAAAATAAATACAAAAGGAAAAACCTATGGGATTTTGCAACATATAAAAGTATATTTATTATTTAGTTTTTCATTAATCTTCTTTAGAGCAGATAGTATAGCTGAAGGAATTAATATAATAAAATCAGGATTTACTAAATTCAATCCGGAAATCTTTACAAATGGAAATTTATATTCACTAGGTTTAAGTAAAGCTAGTTTTTGGGTTGGAATAATATCAATTATAATTTTATTCATAGTTGATTTTTGTGAACAAAAACAAGAAGCGGAAGGAAAGAAAACTAAAACCTCTATGATATTATGTTTTGTACTATTTTTCGCAGTATTATTATTTGGATGTTATGGAATTGGATATAATGCATCTGATTTCATATACGGAAAATTTTAAAGGAGGAATTAATAGTGAAAAAATTAAAAATACTTTTTACATTAACTATTTTTATCATTATGTTCCTTTTAGTAAATCGATTAGTGCAACCTAAATATAGTACAGACTTAGAGGAAGGAAGTATGACAGCTGCATATTACAAAGAAGAGAAGAATCATGAGTTAATAGTTTTAGGAGATTGTGAAGTATATGCAAATATTTCACCAATGGTTATGTATGAAGAACAAGGAATAACAAGCTACGTAAGAGGAAATTCTCAACAAATGATGTGGCAATCATATTTTATTTTAGAAGAAACATTGAAATATGAAAAGCCAGAAGTTGTATTACTTAGTATTGGAGGAATGAAAAACTCAGAAGAAGATGAAGCATATAACAGGTTATGTATTGATCAAATGAAATGGTCTAAGCAAAAAATTGATATAATAAGAAATTCGTTAACAAAAAATGAAAGTTTTTTGTCTTATGTATTTCCAGTTTTAAGATATCATGATAGAATAACAGAATTGAAAAAAGAAGATTTTGAGTACTTTTTTAGAACAAAACAAAATACATATAATGGTTTTTTAATAAATAAAGAGGTAAAACCAGTTGAAAACTTACCAACTAAACGAAAGTTATCAAATTATAAGTTTTGTGATAAAGGATATGAATATTTAGATAAAATAACAAATTTGTGTAAAGAAAATAATATAGAATTGATACTTGCAAAAATGCCTGCCTCATACCCATATTGGTATGAGGAATATGAAAAGCAAATTACAGATTATGCCCAAAAGAATAACTTAAAATATATAAATCTTATTGACAAAACAGAAGAAATTGGTATAGATTATAAACATGATACATATGATGCAGGACTTCATTTAAATTTAACTGGTGCTACAAAATTAAGCAAATATTTAGCACAAGTTTTAAAAGACGAGAGTGAAAGAATTAAAGATTATCGTCAAAATGAAGAAATAAATCAAATTTACTCTAGAAAATTAGAGGAATATAAAAAGGTTATAAAATGAAAGAGAGGAATTAAATTATGAAAAAAGTGATTATAGCAATCGTTTTAATTATTATTGTTTCAGTTATAGCTGTTGTTGTAGTTAATAAAAATAAAACAAGAGTCACTACAAATGAGGTAACACAAGCAACGACAGAAGAGGTTACATCTTCTGAAGAGACAACACCAAATGAAATTAATGAATATGTATTTACGGTAAATGGAAATACTGTAGCTATTAATGAGGAAATGAGTACAGGAAAATTTGGAGAAGAAAGTAATGTATATGAAGTTCCAAGTTGTGCTTTTGAAGGAAATGACAAAATATATGAATATAATGGATTTGAAGTTGAAACATATGAAGATGGAGAAACTGAAAGAATTTATTCTATTTACTTTACAGATACAAAACAAACAACAACAGAAGGTGTTTGTGTAAGTGATAGTTATGATAAAATGGTAGAAGTATATGGTGAAGATTTTGAAAATGATGGAACTCAATATACTTATACTAAAGGTGATACTTGCCTTGAATTTATTGTTGAAAATGATGTTATAACAAGTATAAAGTATGTTTTAAAAACTGAAAATGCAGAGTGATTTTGCAGATAATAAATCAAGAGATATATTGACCATATATCTCTTTTTTTGATAGAATGAATAAAAATTGATTTATAAGTAAAACCTTATAAAATCAAAATATCAAAAGGAGAGTGATAAGTTTGAAAATTACAGATATTAAAGAATTACAAGAAAAGGCAAGAATTGTAAGAAATGGAATAATAGATGAAGTATATTCTGCACAATCAGGACATCCAGGGGGATCTCTTTCAGTTGCAGATATTTTAACAGTTTTATATTTTAATGAAATGAATGTTGATGAAAAAAATCCAAAATGGGAAGATAGGGATAGATTAGTTTTATCTAAGGGACATTGTTCTCCAGCGTTATATAGTGTTTTAGCAAATAGAGGATTTTTTCCAATAGAAGACTTAAAAACATTTAGGAATATAAATAGTTATTTACAAGGTCATCCGGATATGAAGAAGATTCCAGGAGTTGATATGACGACTGGTTCACTTGGACAAGGATTATCAGCAGCTAATGGAATGGCTATTGCCGGAAAATTAGATAATAAAAATTATAGAGTATATTGTATTCTTGGGGATGGAGAAATAGAAGAAGGTCAAGTTTGGGAAGCTGCAATGACTTCAAATAAGTACAAACTTGATAATTTGTGTGTAATTGTAGATAACAACAATCTTCAAATAGATGGAAAGATTTCAGATGTTATGAGTCCATATCCAATAGATGAAAAATTCAAGGCTTTTGGATTTAAAATCATATGCATAGATGGCAATGATATTGAGGAAATTTTGTCAGCTTTTGAAGTTGCAAAAAATGTTAAAGGACAGCCAGTATGTATTATTGCTTCAACAATTAAAGGAAAGGGAGTATCATTTATGGAAGATCAAGCTGGATGGCATGGAAAAGCTCCAAATGAAGAGCAATATAATCAAGCAATAAAAGATTTAGGAGGTGCTAGATAATGAAAGAAGAAAAAATAGCAACTCGTCAAAGTTATGGAGAAGCTTTGGTAGAATTAGGAAAGAAAAATAAAAACATAATTGTTTTAGATGCAGATTTATCAGGTGCAACTAAAACAGATTTATTTGCAAAAGAATTTTCAGAAAGATTTTTAGATATAGGAATTGCTGAACAAGATATGATGGGAACAGCTGCAGGTTTATCAACTTGTAATAAAATTCCATATGTAAGTACATTTGCAATGTTTGCAGCAGGAAGGTCATATGATCAAATAAGAAATAGTATATGTTATCCAAAGTTAAATGTAAAAATATGTGCAACTCATGCTGGTGTAACTGTTGGAGAAGACGGTGCGACACATCAAATGGTAGAGGATCTATCATTAATGAGAACATTACCAAATATGACAGTAATATCAACATCTGATGACATTCAAACTAAATGGGCGGTTGAAGAAATTTCTAAAATTAATGGTCCAGTATATTTACGTTTAGGGAGACTTGCAACACCAGTAATATATGCTCAAGATGAAAAATTTGAAATAGGGAAAGCAAAACAAATAGGAGAAGGAACAGATGCAACAGTATTTGCAACAGGAGTTTGTGTTTCAGAAGCAATAAAAGCACAAGAGAAATTAAAAGAAAAAGGAATTAATATTAGAGTTGTAGATGTTCATACAATAAAGCCAATAGATAAAGAAATGATAATAAAATGCGCTAAAGAAACTAAAAGACTAATTTCAGTTGAAGATCATAGTGTGATTGGTGGGCTTGGTACATCAATTTCAGAAGTTCTAATAGAAGAATATCCAACTAAATTAACAAAATTAGGAGTAAAGGACACTTTTGGAAGGTCAGGTAAAGCAACCGAATTAATGGAATATTTTGGAATTACATCAGAGGCTATAATAAATGAATTAAGTTAATATAAATATATATAAATTTTCTACTCTATTCAATTATTTTAAAAGTTGCAAAAATGGTTACAATTTCTACTTTTTTTTGATAAAAAAGTATTGCAAAAAATATCTTTTATTGATATGATATGTAATGAAAAAATATAAAAATGGATTATTCTGTTTAAGGAGAAATCAAGATGATCGAATTTAGGAATGTAAGCAAAAGATATGACACAGGAACAGTTGCTGTTCAAAGCGCTAATTTCATAATAGAAAAAGGCGAATTTGCTTTTCTAGTAGGAAGTTCAGGAAGTGGAAAATCAACACTTATTAAGTTGATACTAAAAGAAGAAGAACCTACATCTGGAAATATAATAATAAATGGAAAAGATACAACTTTTTTAAAACCTAAAAGAATACCGTTCTTACGTAGAAGCATGGGAGTGGTATTTCAGGATTTCCGTTTATTACCAGATAAAACAGTTTATGATAATGTCGCATATGCTATGTATATAGTAAGAGCAACGCCAAGACATATTAGAAGGCAAGTACCAATGGTTTTATCATTAGTAGGATTAAGTGGAAAAGCTAAAATGTATCCACATGAATTATCAGGAGGAGAGCAACAAAGAATTGCTTTAGCTAGAGCATTAGTAAATAATCCATCTATGTTAATAGCAGACGAGCCTACAGGAAACTTAGACCCAGAAACAGCATGGGATATAATGAATTTATTAAATGATATAAATATGAGAGGAACAACAGTTGTTGTTGCTACTCATGCAAGGGATATTGTAGATGCAATGAAAAAACGTGTTATTCATATTAATAAAGGCGTAATAGTTAGAGATGATAAAAAAGGTGGGTATGACTTTGAAATATAATAGATTAGGTTATTTAATTGGAGAAGGATTTTCCAATGTATTAAAAAATAAAAAATCAACTGGAGCATCAATGGTGATAATGTGTGCAACAATGATAATATTTGGTGTTTTCCTAGCTATAGGACAAAATATAAATCATTTTGTTGAAAAGATTGAAAAAGACCAAGGAATACAAGTATTTGTTAATAGAGATGCAACAGATGAACAGATTCAACAAGTAAAATCTGACCTTAATAAGATTAGTGGAATAAGTAAAATAGAATACAGATCAAAAGAGGACGCACTTAATCAAATGAAAGAGATGTTAGATGAAAAACAGCAGTTATTAGCAGGATACGAAGAAGATAATTTCTTTCCAGCATCTTATATTGTAAAATTTACTGATTTATCATTGAGTTCACAAATTCAAGAACAAATAAGTAAAATAAATAATGTTGAAAGTATTCAAAGTAGTGATAAGACTTCAGAAATGTTGGTAAAACTAGCAAATGGTGTAAAAATAGTAACAGGAGCAATATTAGTACTATTAGTATTAATTTCTGTATTTATTATTTCAAATACTATAAAACTAACAGTTCATGCCAGAAGAAAAGAAATATCTATAATGAAGTATGTTGGAGCAACCAATAGTTTTATTAGGTGGCCATTTATAGTAGAAGGTATGTTAATAGGAATTTTTGCCAGTATTGTTTCAATGGGTATAATTGGAATAGCATATACAGAAATTGCAAAACATTTGGTTGAAACAACATTTATGCAAAACATGAATATGAGTTTAGTAACATTTTCAGAAATGTTTAGCTCAATAATTATAGTTTATATGATATTAGGAATTGGAATAGGTGTATTGGGAAGTGTTATTTCTATGAGAAAATACTTAAAAGTATAAAAGTAAATAGAAAGAGGTAAATGAAATTGCGTAAAGTTTTATGTGGATTTTTATCTTTTATAATTTGTACTCTGAGTATTGTTTCTTATGCAGAACAGACAAATTTACAGCAAGAACAGGAGAACTTGAAGGACCAAATTCAAAAATCTAATGAAGATTTAACAGATGTTAAAGATGAATTGAGCGATAATTTAATAGAAGTACAAAAACTTGATGAAAGAATTTCAAAATCTCAGGAAGAGGTAAATAATTTAGATTCTCAAATATCAGAGTTACAAACATATGTTGATCAAGTGTCATATGAATTAGAGAATGCAGAGTCAAAATTTGAAGAACAAAAAGTAGTTTTAGAAGATAGACTTATTGCTATGTATGAAGCAGGGGAAACTAGATATTTAGATGTGATATTATCATCTAAAAATATCACAGAGTTTTTATCAAATTATTATTTAGTAACACAAATGGCAGAAAATGACAAGGCTCTTTTAGATGAAATGGCAGAGCGTAAGGAAAATATAAACTCAGTAAAGCAAGAACTGCAAACCAAACAAGAAGAACTAGCATCAGTAAAGCAAACACAAAATAAAACAGCAAAAATATTAGAAAATGTCAAAAAACTCAAAGAAAATTATACGGCTCAGCTATCAGCACAAGAAAGAGAGATACAAGCACAAATTGATCAATACAATCAAAGATTCCAAGAAATAAACACACAAATCTTACAATTAGCACAAAATGGTATAGATTCTAAGTATATTGGAGGGGAGCTTGCATGGCCAGTACCTGGATATACATCAATAACATCAAAATATGGAATGCGTACACATCCAATAACTGGAGTATATAAATTACATACAGGTGCAGATATAGGAGCACCAGCAGGAGCAAATTTTATAGCAGCAAATGATGGATTAGTAGTAAAGGCTGAATATAATTCAGCTTATGGAAATATGGTAATTATAGATCATGGCGGAGGAATTTCTACATTATATGCTCACGGATCAGAAATATTAGTTCATGCAGGTGAATATGTAAGAAGGGAACAACCAATATTAAAAGTTGGTTCAACAGGTTACTCAACTGGGCCACATGCACATTTTGAAGTGAGAATAAATGGAGTTGTAACAGATCCAATGCCATATATTACAAATGGATTAGTACCTGGAAATGAGAATGCAAACAATAATACAAATGAATGATAATAGTTAAAATCTAAGAATTAAAATAAATGCGGGAATGTAAATTATAGGAGGAAAAACTTATGAAAAATTTAGTTGTAAAAATTATAGGGCTTGTGGTTATACTTATTATATTAGTGAATAATATAGTAATAGCTGCTTCATCAAAAAGTGAATTGGAACAACAAAAGAATTCTACAAACCAAAAAATTAACGAAACTAAAGAAGAGTTACAGCAAGTTCAATCAGAAAAATCTGAAACTATGCATCAAGTTGAAGATATTTCTAACCAAATTTCAGATTATCAAAATCAGATAAATGAATTAGATTCAAAAATAGATGAGTTAAATTCAAAAATAACAGAAGCTGAAAATAATTTAAAACAAGCTGAAGACAACTATAAAGACCAAGAAAAATTATTAAAAGAAAGATTAATTGCATCATATGAAGCAGGAACTACTACATACTTAGATGTTATATTATCATCTAAAAGCTTAACTGACTTTATTTCGAACTATTATCTTGTAAACGAAATAGCAACAAATGACAAGAAGTTGTTAGAGAGCATTCAAGAACAAAAGAATAAAATAGAATCTGCAAAAAATACATTAGAAGAAAGTAAAAAAGAATTAAATACTTCAAAAGCAAGTAAACAAAATATAACAAATAAACTTGAGGTTACTAAAAAAGAAAAGAATCAATATGTTGATAAATTATCAGGTGATGAAAAACAATTACAAGCAGAAATAGATGAATTACAAGCACATGAAAGTAGTATTAGTAGCAAAATTAAAAAAATGCAAGAAGAATATGATAGACAATTAGCAGCATCTAGAAATCAAAAAGCGCCATCAGGAAGTTCCTCAGGAGGTTCAACAGGAGGTTCTTTAAGTGGTGGAGGATCAAGTTCATATGGCTTTGGTTGGCCAGTAGCAAATCCTAGCATAGGAACAGCATATGGAGAACCAGGAAAGTGGTGGAGTTTAGGTTATCATACAGGACTTGATTTTAGGGCTTCTACAGGTACACCAGTTTATTCTGTTGGTGATGGTCAAGTTGTTGATGTGGGACATACAGGTGCATATGGAAATTCTGTTACTATCTACCATGGAGGAAATATATTTAGTTTATATGCACATGCTTCAAGCGTACAGGTAAGTATAGGGCAAAGAGTATCTAAAGGTCAACAAATAATGTTATCTGGAGCAACAGGTAATGTATCAGGACCACATTTACATTTTGAAATTAGAACACCAGAAAATAGTTATTATAAATGTGTAAATCCTAGGCCATATTTGCCATGATGTATAAAAGGTCTAGCATCGAAAGGAGGAGTTGTTAGTTTCATACTAACATAAACAATAAATGAAAGAGGACAATACAAGTAGAGGTTATAAAGTAATAAGAGAAGAATCCAAAGGTAATAGAGTTTATAGAATGATAATGATTATAGCTCTAACTGTTTTCATAACCTTTATAGCTACAACAATAGGAATGTATACATATTTTGCAAAACATAATGACGAAGTTTTAAGTTTGAAAACACTAATTTCAGAAGAAGATGATGCAGAATCAATAGCTGAAACATTAACTGAATATAGAAAATTAATTGATAAATATTATCTTTCTGATGTAGATGAATCAAAACTTAAAGAAGGAGCAATAAGAGGATATATTGAAGGATTAGATGATCAATATACAGAATATATTTCAAAATCAGAAATGGAAGAATATAAAGAAGATTTATCTGGTGAATTTGTTGGAATAGGAATTTATATGATACAAGATAATGATATAGGTAAGGTAAGAGTTTTAGCTCCTATAAAAGGTGGACCAGCTGAAAAAGCAGGAGTTCTTGCGGGTGATATTATAAAATCTTTAAATGGAGTTGAATATTCAGCAGATCAGTTTAATGAAGTTGCAGATAACATGAAGGGAGAAGAAGGTTCAGAAGTTACTTTAGAAGTAGTAAGAAATGAACAAACGCTATCATTTAATATAAAAAGAGAAAATGTAAAAGTAAATCCAGTTGAAAGTGAAGTTATTGAAGATAATATAGGTTACATTACATTTTCATCATTTGACAAAACAACAGCAGAAGATTTTAAAGCCAAATATGAAGAATTAAAAGAAAAAAATATACAATCTTTAATAATAGATATTAGAAATAATGGTGGAGGAATAGTAGATCAGGCTGAACAAATAGCAGGGTATATTTTAGATAAAGGATCTACAATATTATATGAAGTTAACAAGGACAAAGAAGAAGAAGAGGTAAAAACAGAAGAAGACCCTATAATAAATATACCAGTAGTTTTATTAGTTAATGAAAATTCAGCAAGTGCATCAGAAATTTTGGCTAGTGCATTGAAAGATTATGAAAAAGCTAAAATTGTAGGTACAACAACTTATGGAAAGGGGATAATACAACTATTATTATCACTTCCAGATGGTAGTGGATTAAAAATAACAAGTGAAGAATATTTAACGCCTAAAAAGAACAAAATAAACAAAGTTGGAGTTGAACCGAATGAAGTTGTTAAGCTTCCAGATGATATAGAAAATAAATTAATTGTAGAAAGAGATAAAGATACACAATTACAAAAGGCAATAGAATTATTAAAATAAAAGGAGTATATTATGAATTTACCCAATAAGTTAACTATAATTAGAATAATTTTAGTACCAATAATGGTAATTATTCCATTTTTAAATATACAAGGAGATTTATGGGGAATACCATATACGTATATAGTTGTAGATTTAGTGTTTATAATAGCTTCTATAACAGATAAACTAGATGGAAGTATTGCTAGAAGTAAAGATTTAGTAACTACATTTGGAAAATTTTTAGATCCAATTGCAGATAAAATATTAGTTTTGGCAGCATTTGTAATGTTAGTAGAAGCAGGAAGGTTACCTGCTTGGATTCCTATAATTGTTCTTGCAAGAGAGTTTATTGTATCAGGATATCGCTTAGTATCTGTTGAAAAGGGTGGTAAAGTAATAGCAGCATCAATTTGGGGAAAATTAAAAACTACAACACAGATGATAGCAATAATATTGGCATTTGTAGATACACATGTATTCTGTGAATGTTTCAGGGGTACATTAGAAGGATTCCCTTATGTACTTAATTTAATAGTTTCTATTATGATGATAGTTCAAACTATAGCAACAATTTTCTCAGGAGTTGATTACTTAAAAGGCGGAAAAGATTTAATTAAAGATTAAAACTTGACAAATTTGTAAATCTGCCTTAAGATAAAGACTATCGAGAAACAAGGAAAGGATGAAATATTATGGAAGAAAAAGAAGTTATACTTACTCAAGAAGGGTACAATAAATTAGAAGAAGAGTTAAATCATTTAAAAACAGAAGTTAGAGCTGAAATAGCTGAAAGAATAAAAATTGCTTTAGGTTATGGAGACTTATCTGAAAATTCAGAATATGACGAAGCTAAAAATGCTCAAGCTGAAAATGAAAATAAAATAGCAGAATTAGAGAATAAGTTGAGATATGCTAAAATTATAGATGAGAAAGCAATTGATACTGAAACAGTTCAAATAGGAAATACTGTAAAAGTATTAGATAAAGAATTTGATGAAAAAGTAGAATATACTATAGTTGGTTCTACAGAAGTAAATCTTGCTGAAAATAAAATATCAAATGAATCACCACTTGGAAGAGCTTTATTGGGTGCAAGAAGAAATCAAGTTGTTGAAGTCGATGCACCAGCAGGAAAATTAAAATATAAGATTCTATCTATTACTAAATAAACAACGAAAAAAGCAACTAAATTTTTATATACTGCGCAGTTTGGAGCTATCTTTGATAGTGTGACAGCAAGAATAAAAAAGCAACTAAATTTTTATATACTGCGCAGTTTGGAGCTATCTTTGATAGCGACAGCAAAGTATATAAAAATTTAGTTGCTTTTTTTAATAGTTACTTTTTTTATTAACTATATCTCAACTGCAGATTCTAAAGATAATTTAATCATATTATCTAATCCAACTTGACGTTCTTCAACACTTGCTACATCATCAATATATTCTGAGTCTACAACGCTCATTAAGCAAGCGGCCTTCTTATTTAAAACTTTAGCTGTATATAATAAGGCAAAAGCTTCCATTTCTGCTGAAAGAGGATTAAAATCTTTAGGTACTCTTTCAAAATATTTTTTAGAATCTGTCATGTAAAGGTCAAAGCAATCTGTACAAACTGTATGACCTGCAATAACATCTATATTTAATTCTTTAGATTTATTTAAGATAATATTATTTAATTCTACATTTGCTTCAGTAAAATGACAATCTTCATTATTAAAAGTTAAAGCAAAGTTTCCTTCACAGTAAACAGTTGTAGATAGGACAATATCAAAAAGTGATAAACCTGGAGAGTGGCCTCCGCAAGAACCTATTCTAATTATATTTTCTACATCATATTCCTTATATAACTCATAACAATAAATTCCCATACTTGGCATTCCCATGCCAGATGCCATAACAGTTAGAACTGTACCTTTATAAGTTCCAGTATATGCATATACATTTCTAACATCACTAACTAATTTAGGGTTTTCTAAAAAGTTTTCTGCAATATATTTTGCACGCAAAGGATCTCCTGGCATAATTACTGTTTTTGCAATATCTCCTGGATTTGCACTATTATGTGGTGTTGACATATAAAAACCTCCTTTTAAATTATTTATGAAACAAGTATATCAATAAAAAAATAAAAAAGCTATATCTTTTATTGTTATTTTTATATTTATATTATATAATGAACATGTAAAAATACAGTAATGCCAAAATATAAGGAGGTATATGTATGAGAATATTAAGAAATAAATTAGGAAAAGATTTACCAATAAGAACAGAAAAAAATTTTCCAATCGAAGGAGTAGAATTTATTGATTTAGTCCCACTAACTTTGGATATAGAGATATTTGAGGCTATAATAAATAACTTTGTACGAAAGATTAAAGATAAAAAATATGAAATAGATTATATTGTAGGACCAGAGGCAAGAGGATTTTTATTCGGAACGGCAGTTGCAAAAGAACTTGGTGTAGGATTTATTCCAGTTAGAAAAAGTGGTAAATTACCACCTACAACAGTAGAAAGTGAATTTGCTTATAACAAAGAGTATGGACTTGATAGGTTAACATTACCAAAACTTGTAAATGATACATATAAAGGTAAAAAAATGTATATAATAGATGATATATATGCGACAGGGAATACGATAAGAGCTATAAAAGAGCAAATAAAAAAACTGGGAGGAGAAACAGTAGGAACAGGTGTTATTATAAATATTGTTGAATTAAATCATGATAGGGATATGTATTCTATAATAGATGTTAATGAAGAATAAAAAATTAGATTAAGTGTACAAAATAATGTACACTTTTTTTATTGTATAGGAAAAATATGTTATCAAATAAGAAGGCTGAAATTAAGTTATATATTAATGCTTAAACGTATTGAAATCAAAAGGAATTCCAAGCAAAAAAAAACTCAATCTAAGTAAAGTAAAACGTTGCTTATTTATGTAAAATATGGTATAATTATAATAGTGGGGTAAAATAAAAAAATAATAATATTTAATTAATTTAATAATATAAAAAAGGGGAGGAATATATTATGAATAAAGAAAAAATGTTTAAAAAATTATTTATAATTGGAACATTAACATTAGCTTTAAGTCTTGTGTCTTTAACTAATGTATCTTCAGCAGCCACTAATGGCAACCTTTTATCAAAATCTAAAGAATTATCAATATTCAATAATAGGATAACAAGATTGGCTATAAGAACATTGCCAAATAAGATTACATATATAAAAGGAGAGGAATTAGATTTAACTGGAGGAACACTTGTAGCCATTAGTATGGACGGAAAAGCTAAATCAGTTTTAATGAATTCAAGATCTGTAAACTTAAATGGATATGATTCTTCAAAATTAGGAATTCAAGAGATAACTGTAAGCTATGAAAATCTAAAAACAAAATTTTATGTAAAAGTTGAAGAGAAACAAAATGATAGTATTGAAGAAGAAAAGCCAGTAATTAGTGATGATAATATGGATAAAGAACATACTATCTATTCAATAACTATAATACAAGCGCCAACAGTAACAAGGTATTATAGAGGAGATGAATTATATCTAGGTGGAGGAACTATAAGAATAACTTATACAGATGGAACAACAAGAGATATTTCAATGCTAGATGAAAATGTAGAAGTAATTGGATATGATGCATCAAAAGCTGAACAACAAACATTAACAGTAAAATATAAAGGAATTGAATCTAATAATAAATTTGCTGTAAATGTAGAAAAAAATGTGACAGATTTATCTGTAAATAAATTACCTAATAAAACTATATATACTAAAGGTGAGGAAATAGATTTAACTGGTGGAGAAATTAGTTTAACATATGATGATGGAAGCTCAAATTTATATAATATGTCTGATCTTGAAGCAATAGCAAATGCATATAATCCAGATCTAGTTGGAAGTCAAACATTAAATATTACTTATCAAGGAAAAGTAGCGTCATTTAAAGTAAATGTAAAAGAAGCACCTAAAAATACAGAACGTTTACAAATAACAAAAAAACCTAATAAATTAACATATACTAAAGGTGAAAAATTAGACTTAACAGGTGGAGAAATCTTAGTTGAATCTGCGACATATAATACACAAATAGGAAGTGCAATTGCTAAATATAAAATGACAGATTCAAAAGTTCATGTAACAGGATATAATGCAAATAAAGTGGGAACACAAACATTAATAGTAAGCTTTGATGGAATGAAGGCAACATCAACATTTAACGTAAATGTAAAAGAAGCACCTAAAAATACAGAACGTTTACAAATAACAAAAAAACCTAATAAATTAACATATACTAAAGGTGAAAAATTAGACTTAACAGGTGGAGAAATCTTAGTTGAATCTGCGACATATAATACACAAATAGGAAGTGCAATTGCTAAATATAAAATGACAGATTCAAAAGTTCATGTAACAGGATATAATGCAAATAAAGTGGGAACACAAACATTAATAGTAAGCTTTGATGGAATGAAGGCAACATCAACATTTAACGTAAATGTAAAAGAAGCACCTAAAAATACAGAACGTTTACAAATAACAAAAAAACCTAATAAATTAACATATACTAAA
>CANQQF010000016.1 GCA_947625985.1 uncultured Clostridia bacterium
CAATCTTTTTCTTTATTATATCAAAAAAATGAAAGTAAACACTTTTTTTGTGTCTACTTTCATTTTACCACTTCATACTAATTTATCAGTATTTACTTTTTTAATTTTATTTCATTTTAGCTATATTTTCTTCTACCTTTGCTAACATTTCTTTGTATTTTTCTAACTTAGCTTTTTCTTCATTAACTTTAGCTTCTGGAGCTTTTTTTACAAATCCTGGATTTGCAAGCATTTTTTCGGCTCTAGCTACTTCTGCTTTTAATTTATTTTTCTCATCATCTAATCTTTTAAGTTCCTCTGCTTTATCAATTAATCCTTCAAGTGGCATATATAATTCAATACCATCTGTAATAACGCTAATTGCATCTTCAGGAATTTCAGATTTATCTTCTTGAACTAATGCTTCAGTAGCAAATCCTAGTTTTAAAAGGATTCCTTCAGCTTCTTTTAATTCATTTTTATATTTTGTTGTAACTAAAATAATTTTAGTTTTTCTAGTTGGATGAATATTCATATTGTTACGTACATTTCTTATTCCCACAATTATTTCTTTTATTTTTTCAACAGTTTCTTCCTCTTTGTCAAATTGGAATTTTTGTGGTGTCTCTGGCCATGAAGATAATATTAAATCTATGTCATCATATTTAACTAAATTCCTATATATTTTTGTAGTTACAAATGGCATAAATGGATGTAATAATTTAAGTAAATTTCTAAATGTATAATCTAATACATAAGATACCTGTATTTTTTCTTCTTCATCTCCATTATATAATCTTACTTTTGACATTTCTATATACCAGTCACAGAATTCACTCCAAATGAAATTATATAATTTATCTATTGCTACACCTAAATCATACTCTTCCATATTTCTTGTTACTTCTGCAATTAATTTATTAAGCTTGTTAAGCATCCATTTATCACTAATTTTTAAAGAGCCTTCCTTATAAGTTTTCGTTTTTTCATCAAAGTTTTCTTTATGAAATTTAATTATCTTTTCATCAGATACTGAATTCATTTTTACAAATTTAGCAGCATTCCATATTTTGTTAGAGAAGTTTGATGCTTGTTCAAGTTTTTCTGGCATATATTTTATATCATTTCCCATCGTTGTTCCAGAAAGTAATGAAAATCTTAAACTATCTGCACCATATTCTTCTATTACATCATTAGGGTCTATTCCATTTCCTAATGTTTTTGACATTTTTCTTCCTTGGCTATCTCTAACCATTCCATGTATTAATACATCGTTGAATGGTTTTTCTTTCATAAGTTCTAGTCCTGAAAATACCATTCTTGCTACCCAGAAGAAAATTATATCAAATCCTGTTACTAGTACATTTGTAGGATAGAAAGTTTTTAAATCTTCTGAATCTGTATTAGGCCATCCTAATGTTGAGAATGGCCATAGAGCTGAACTAAACCATGTATCTAGTGTATCTTCATCTTGATGCAATTTTGTACTTCCGCATTTTTCACATTTTTTAGGCATTGTTTTTGCAACATTTATATGACCACATTCATCACAATAATATGCTGGTATTTGGTGTCCCCACCATAGTTGTCTAGATATACACCAATCTTGAATATTTTCCATCCAGTTAAAATAAATTTTTTCATATCTTTTTGGAACAAATCTTACATCATCATTTCTAACTGCTTTTATAGCTGGCTCTGCTAACTCTTTCATTCTAACAAACCATTGTTCTGATACTTTAGGCTCTATCGTATTCTTACATCTTTCACATTTTGCAACATTATGATTATGTTCTTCTTCCTTCAATAATAGTCCTATTTCTTTAAGTTTTTCTACTATAAGTTTTCTGGCCTCTAGTAAATCCATTCCTTCGTATTCAGGAACTAGATTTCTCATTTTGTTGTCAGCATCAAAAACTTCTATTATCTCTAAGTTATGTCTTAGCCCTGCTTGATAGTCATTCATATCATGTGCAGGTGTTATTTTAACACATCCTGTTCCGAATTCTCTATCAACGAAATCATCTGCTATTATTGGAATTTCTTTATTCATTATTGGTAAAATACATTTTTTGCCTACTAAATCTTTATATCTTTCATCTTCTGGATGAACTGCTACTGCTGTATCTCCAAGCATTGTTTCAGGCCTTGTTGTTGCAACTATAATATATTTATCTTCTTCACCTTTTATTGGATACTTAATATGCCATAAATGTCCAGCTTCTTCTTTATATTCAACTTCTGCATCTGATATTGTAGTTTTACAACTTGGACAATAATTTATCATCCTTGTACCTTTATATATTAGACCTTTTTCATACAAATTTACAAATTGTTCTAAAACAGCATCTGATAACCCTTCGTCTAATGTAAATCTTTTCCTATCCCAATCACAAGAACATCCCAATCTTTTTTGTTGCTCTTCAATTGTTCCTCCATATAGATGTGTCCAATCCCATGTTTCTTCTAAAAATTTTTCTCTTCCTAAATCTTGTTTTGTTTTTCCTTCTGATTTAAGCTTTTCAACTACTTTCATCTCAGTAGATATAGATGCATGATCTGTTCCTGGTAGCCACAGTGTATTAAACCCTTGCATTCTTTTAAATCTTATTAATATATCTTGTAATGTATCATCTAACGCATGTCCCATATGTAGTTTTCCTGTTACATTTGGTGGTGGCATCATAATACAATAACTTTCTTTTGTTTTATCCATACTTGGTTTAAAAGCTTTGTTTTCTTCCCATTCTTTGTATATTTCTTGTTCAAAATCTTTTGCATTATATTTATCATTCATTTTATCACTCATTATTTTTCCTCCTAAAATTTTATTTTAAATTCACTTTCAAAAACCTCTTCAGGTTGTAATTCTATAATATCTTCTTTTTCTTCAAAAATACCTTTTGAATCTATTTTATCTGCTGTATTAAACCATGGTTCTATACAGACGAATGGTGCTCCTTTCTTTGACCAAACTCCAAGATAAGGAAATCCTGTAAAATCAAATTCTAATATTGTTTCTTCCTTATGTTTTAATGTTACCTTATTAGACTTCATATTAGATAAAATTAAAGCATCATTATCAAAAATATTCTCATTTAATTTAATTGTATTTTCATTTTCAATTAAATTATCTGCTTTTTCATTTGATATAAGTCCATCTTCTAGTTTTGAAAATTGTATATCTGTCTCTTTATTATTAAATTCCAACTTATATTCCCCTGTAGAATAATTGCAATTTAAAGCTGGATGTCCTCCTAAACCAAATTGAATTTCTTTATCATCTAAGTTTTTAACTTTATATTTTACACTTAAAGTTCTTTCATCTTTTACTTCATAACTAACTTCTAATTCAAATTTATATGGATATTTTTCTAAAGTTTTCTCATTATATTTTAATACATATCTATGAATTGTATCTTTTTTTTCTATTTCTTCAAATTCCATATCTCTTGCAAATCCATGTTGTCCCATATGATATTCTTTGCCATTTATTTTTGTCGTTCCGTCTTTAATTTGTCCAACAATTGGAAATAAAATTGGCGCTTGTCTTCCCCAAAATATATTTCCATTTTCATCTAAGACTTTGCTTCCTTGAAATAATTTTTCTTCTCCATTTACTTTTATACTTGTTAGTTCTGCACCTTGTGCCTTGCTTTCAATTTTCATCTTTTAACCTCCTTAACACAAAAAAGCTCACCCTATATAAGGGCGAGCTTTCTATCTCACGGTACCACCTTAATTTATTACATATTTTAAATATATAACATCTTAGTTAGCTTTTAACGCAGCTTACACGTACAACTTACTTTTCAACTTTTCAGATTGTCAACTAAAAAAGCTACCTTCAGTTTACCTTTTTTGCAAGAAGCTTTCAGCCGATGACTTCTTTTCTCTTTCAACAAGTATAAACTTACTCCTCTTTTTTATTGTCTTTTTCTATGTTTAATATTATACACACTTTCTTAGAAAAAATCAAGTAATTACTCTTTATTTAAGCATTTATATAGTATTTTTTCTAAATCTGATGTATCAACTACTGATTTTATACAAGCCTGTAGCATTTCTTTTGGATCTATATTTTGATAATTTAAAATGTATCCATTCTTGTATGCTAATTGTCTTATAAATTCTCTTATTGTTCTACCATTTCCTTCGCGAAAAGGATGTAAAACATTTAATTCAGACATATAATATGCTAATCTCTTTGCCATATTTTCTTTGTCTAAATTTTCTAAATATTTTTCTACTTTTAATTGTTCCAAAATTTTTAACAATTCTTGTTCTATATATTGCCATTCTGCAAAAGAAAAGTTTCCTTTAGCAATATTTTCTGCTCTAAATAATCCTGCAAAAGGATATATGTCTTCAAATAGGTATTTATGAATGTTTACAATATGATATATATCAAAATCCCCAATTTGTTTATTTTGTCTTAATTCATATATTTTAGCAATAACAATTCTTCTTTCAATTTCTTCTAATTTTTCATTATCTTTTACTTCAAATTTATTTATTAATACATCACTATTCTTATAACAATATATTGAATTTCTTGCTTCATATAAATCGCTCATATTTTAACCTCCGCTATATTAGCCTTGTATTAATCTTTTTCAAGTACTGATTCTTTTATTATATTAATCATTTCTGGCATTGTAATCTTTCCATCTGAATATCTTCTAAGTAATTTTACATCTTCATCTGTTACTTTCATATCTTCTATTGCTAAATCTTTTTTTATATTGTTTATATCAAATTCAAACTTTTCTTCACTAGACATAAATATACCTCCTTTAAAAACCACATTACTATTATACCACAAAACAAGAATTTTTTCTATAGTTTATAAAGATATTATATCATTCTATTTAATGCCCCTTTTGGTCCAAACATACATGGGTTAGTACATTTAAATCCTTTAAAAGTACATCTTGCACCATTACCATATTGTTTTAGTTCTTCATATAAATCTGTATTTGTTTCTTTAATATGACTTAAATAACGATCTAAATTTTCTTTTGTATGTATAGCAATATCTAATTGAGCTTCTCCACAAAGCCTTTCTTGACATTTTAGTATAAAGTTTTCCGCTGTTCCTCTTTCATTTATCTTTATTAACATTCCCTGAGGATATAGATTTTTCAAAGAATCCATATCTTTTAACCATTCTTTTTCTAATTTAGTTCCTTTTATTATTTTAGGAATACTATATTCCGCTTCATCAAGCATTTGTATTTCATAATCTATTGTTCTATGCCTTTGTGCCTGTGCAAATTCATCCCATGAAGCTTTATAATTTATACAATAGTTTTCTCCAAACTCTTCTTTCCTATCTCTTGTAGCAAATATTGAAATCTTTCTATTTTTCACATCGCTATTCAATTCTTCTATATATATATCTTTCAGACAATCATTAAATTCTTGCATATATGGTTTTAACCTTTTATTAAATTCATCATCTTTTGCTTCTTTTATATAGTTTTTAAACCAATGCATAATATAATTTATTTGTCTTAATGATACTGAATATTCCATACTTGTAGATGGTGTAAAAATACTAATAAGTTTTCTTGCATTTTCTTGAGCAAGTTTAGTAGCTTTTTTTGTTTCAATTTCTGGATAAACTTTTATTATTTCATCTTTATATATGTCTATCCATTTTAAATATAATTTTTCTTCTTCAGGAGATACCTTCATTTTTGTATATCTAGCTGATTTTTCTGATGTAGTATACATTTTTTCATTATTTATAATCATCGCTAAAATTTTTGGAACATCAACTAATCCTAAATTATATATAGGATGATCATATACACTATGGTGTCCAGATAACAATGTCATCTTTGCTCTTCTTTTTGTCTTTTCTATATCTTCATTAAATAATTCATCCATTGTCTTTGGTAAATAACAAATTCCTGCAGCTTTTCCTGCAAAATTCATTGCATCTTCTTTTTTTAATTTAAATTCTGGTTTTGTTGAACCTAATATTTCTATTTTCATAGTATTTCCCTTTCTTCTATTTCCCAAAATCTTTATACCATAATATATAATTAATAAATCTTTAGCATATCTCCTAATGATCTATGTTCTTGTATTCTTACTATTGCTTCTGCAAAAGTTGGTGCAATAGATAATACTTTAATTTTTTCTATTTGTTTTTCTTTTGGAACAGGTACTGTATTTGTAACAACCATTTCTTTAATAGGCGAATTTTTTATTCTTTCAATTGCAGGCCCTGATAAAATTCCATGTGTACATCCTGCATAAATATTTTTAGCTTTAAATCTTTCTAAAATTTTTGCAGTTTCTATCATTGAACCTGCTGTATCTACTTCGTCATCAAATATTATTGCATTTTTATTTGTAACATCTCCTATAACAGTTGTAGCAATGGCTTTATCATCATTTCCATCTCTTCTTTTGTCTATTAATGCTATAGGGCAATTAAAATACTGTGAGTATTTGTATGCTTTTTTTGAACTTCCCGCATCTGTTGCAACTATGACCATATCTTTTAGATCTTTCTTTTTGAAATATGTTTGTAATAAATTTTGTGCAGATAATCTGTCACATTCAATGTCAAAATATGCTTGTATCGCAGGATTGTGCAAATCACACGTTATCACTCTGTTTGCTCCTGCTGCTTCAATTAAATTTGCAAATAATTTTGCAGTTACAGGTATACGTGGTTGATCTTTTTTATCAGATCTAGAATAAATATAGTATGGTAATACAACATTTATTTTTCTTGCTGCTGCTCTTTTTAAAGTATCAATTGTAATTAATAACTCCATAATTCTTTCGTTTACAGGTGGTTTGGTTGTTTGAATAACATAAACATCCTTACCTCTTACTGTTTCTAAAACTTGTACAAAGTTGTTATCATTTGAAAATTTTTTGAACTCAATTTTTCCTGGTTCAATTTTTAAGTAATCACAAATTTCTTGTGTAAACTCTTCAGCTGTAGGACATGAAAAAATCTTAATATTTTCCATTTTTACAACTATTCCTTTCTTTTTATATTTTGTTCAACATCCTTGCAACTAGATTATAACATAAAAAAAATCATATAAAAGACTTTTATATGATTTTTTTATTTATTTAAAATATTTTCTTTATACCATTTGGCAAATTGGTCTTTTGCATCTCCCCAGAAACTCGATTCATATTCATAATCTTCTCCTCTTAATTCACTTAATGTTTTTATCTCACCATCTGGTATATAAAACTTATCATGCCATCTTCCTTTTTCTCCTCTTTGTTCATATGCGATTGTTCCAGTTCCTCCTCCTGAAAAAACAACTGGTTTCTTACCTGGTTCACAATAGGCAAAACAATGCTCTAATCTTGCTTTTCTATTCTTTTCATTTTTTAATAATTCAAGGAATTTTTCAATTCCAATTTGTTTATCAAAATATTTATTATATGGTCCTGGTAACCCTCCTAAAGCCTCTATGTATATTCCACTATCTGATTTCAAAACTGCATATCCAAGTTTTTCAGCTGCATATTTGGCACTAAATGCTGCAACTTTTGAACAAGTTTCAGCTTGTATTTCAAGGACTTCAAAATCAGGATTCATTATCTTTAGATTAAAACCATATTTTTTTGAAAAAAACTCATCAGCTTCTCTCATTTTTTCTTTATTTGTTGTTAAATAAATTAATTCTTTATTCATAATTAACACCTTTTTCTGCTTGCACTATATTGTGCATAAGCATTGCTATAGTCATTGGTCCAACTCCACCTGGAACTGGAGTTATGAAGCTAGCTTTCTTAGAAACTTCTTCAAAATCAACATCTCCCACAACTTTATTTGTTTTAGAATCTCTGTTAATTCCTACGTCAATTATAACTGCACCATCTTTAACCATATCTGCTTTTATTATTTTTGCTTTTCCAACAGCCGAAACTAATATGTCTGCCTGCCTAGTATATCTTTCCAAATGCTTTGTTTTAGAGTGTGTAACTATTACAGTTGCGTTTTTATTTAATAAAAGTTGTATTAACGGTTTTCCTACTATATTGCTTCTACCAATTACTACAGCTGTTTTTCCTTCAATTTCTATTTTATATTCTTTTAGCATTTTCATTATTCCAAAAGGTGTACATGAAACAAATGATGGCTCATTAATTTCTAATCTTCCTACATTAATTGGATTAAATCCATCTACATCTTTTTCAGGACTAATTGATTCAAAAGCTGTTTTTATATTTAAGTGTTTTGGTATAGGACTTTGTAATAATATACCTGATACATCTTTTCTATTATTTAATTTATTTATTAATCCTAATAGTTCTTCCATTGTTGTAGTTTCTGGAAGAATGTGCTCTTCGAATTCTATTCCAATTTCATTGCATGCCCTACTTTTATTCCTCACATATATCTTAGAAGCTTCGTCATCTCCAACTAATATTACTGATAATTTAGGATGTAAATTTTTTTCTTCAACTTCTATCTTTAGTTCATTTCTTATTTTTTTTGCTAACTCTTTACCATTAATAATTTCTGCCATTTTTTCTCTCCTACTTACCAATTATTTTTTTTATTTCTTCATCTTTTTTCATTTCATCTGTTAAAAAATAATATGCTTCTTTATTTTGACTTACTGCAATTTTTGCAATTTCTTTATCTCCACGTAATTCGTAACTTGCGTATTTAATTATTATTCCTTTATTAGTTACAGCTGCTTTTACAACATCTTTATCATTTCTAAGCCTTTCACTTGCAAAATATAATGTTTGACCATCATCTTTTACGCTTTCTAAAATTACATCCTTATCATCCTTCAACCTCTCTGATATATAACATGCTGTCCATGGAGCCGTTTTTATAGCAAGTAATACTGTTTCTTTATCATCTTTTAATCTGTCTGAAACAAATTCTAAAGATTCTCCATCATTTTTCAAAGCAGCTTTTACAACATCTTTATCATCCTGTAACTGTGCTGAAGTAAATTCTAATAACTTTCCTTTTTTGCTTACTGCATTTAGTACATATTGTTTATCATTGTAATTATTTTTTATGTCCGTTATTTCTGGATCTTCCATTTACCTCTCCTCTTCATCATCTTTTTCATTATCTTCTTGTTGATTATATTTTTTTGCAATTTCTAATACTGTCTTTGAATTTCTTAGCATTTTCTTTTTTATTTCTTCATTTTTTTCTTTTTCATTATTTTCCATGACTATTCTCTTCCTCCCTTTTTATTAAATAATCCTTTTATAGCATTAAGTAATTCTCTAAATTTTCCCTGTTTCTCTACTTCGATTAAATCGTTTTCAACTTTTTCATAAATTTCTTCTAAAGCTTTTTCATTAACCTTTTCATCTTTTTTATTACCAATTATTACATTATCATCAATAGTTGCGTCTTCTTGATCTTGTATTTCTTTCTTTATACTATCAAATTCTGCTTGTAAATCAAAACAAAAATCATCTTCTTCTTTGATTCTAAAAATCTGTCTATTACTTTTTACTTTTTGCATTATTTCATTTCCAAGAACTAAATCTTTTGTTTTGTGATACTCTTCTAACATATCTTCAACTTGTTTTCTTTGAACTTCTTGGCATTTATCTATATCCCAAATTGCAATTGGAACCTTTCCTTCCCAATCATTATATGCTTTTAATACTGTATCAATATTATGAAATTTTCCAGGTTCTTCATAACCTTTCATCAAAATTATATAATCAGGTTGTTTTATTTCACCATTTTGGTAGATAGAATAATCCATCTCACTATACTGATCTGTTTCCTTTATTTGATTATCTGGTTTATAGTAAATCTCATCCTCATCACAATCTATAAAGGGTACAAAATCAGGATGTGAATAAATATCTATAGGTCCTGAAAATAAAAGTGAACCTTCATCCATATTTGTAAATCCATATACAGCTAAAGGTATATCTGCTGTTCCTTGCATATCATTTCCAATATAACTCATACATCTGAATTGACTATAAATATCTGCTCTATTCCAATTTTTCTTAAAATTATTCTTTTCATCGCCTACACCTGCTATTTTTAAATCATCATTTTCCGTATATGGAGATATAGAATGCACAATTCCTCTAAAGTCTGTCCCCATGTCATAAACTTTCATTCCTTCTAGTTTATCTCCTAAACCTTCTTGTAGATTATCTAGCTCTTCTTTAGTCATTTGTTCTTTACCTTCATATGTCCATAATGTTTTGTTGTATAATTTTGCATATTCTGTTTTCAAATCTCTTTCCATCAAGTTTTGGTCAATTAGCTCTATTTCTTCAGTATTATCATATATCTCCTTTATAATATCAGGATCATCTATTTCCATAATATATTTCAATGCATTGACATAGTCTTTTAATTCTTCATTTTCAATATTATCTATATCTTTTCCAAATTTTTGTAATATTCTAAAAGTATATCCTGTACTTTGTCCAAATACTTTTATTAATAGACATTCCCTTTTCACTTTTATATCTTCATTTGATTCTATTATTTTATCACATAAGTTTCTTTTACCTTTTTCAAAATATCTTACATGTTTTTCTTTTTTTATTTTAAAAAAATTTTTTTTCTGCATGATTTTTGATAATTTTTCTATAAATTCATCATCAAGTTCGTCTACATCTTTAATATCATCAATCAAATCTGCATAACCATCAGATTCGATATTATCTAATAACATGCGTGCCATTAAAGTCCATTGTGCTGATTTTTTACTTCTATTCAAATAATTATTCAAGCATTTTTGAAACAACTGATATCTCTTTTCATCTAAAGAAAGTATCTCTTGTTGTACCTCTGGATAACAAGAGATTTGATTAACCTTATCAATTCCTAATGTGTCTATGTATTTAGAATCTAATAATTTAAAATCTATATGTTCTATAACTTTATTATTTTTAGAATACATTTCTTTTAATATTTTTGCTTGTTCTTCATCAATTTCTCCCAATTCTAAAAATGTCTCTAAGGCTTTATCTATATCTTCACCTTTTCTTGCAAAATCTAATTTTTCTTCATCTGAATAGTCACTTATAAGCTTATCTTTCAACTCATCTGACAAAAGATCTTTTAATTGCACTTATCTTTCTCCTTTCCTTTGTTTCTTATTTTAATCTTGCTTTTAAAGCTTTTATTTTTATCCCTTGTTCTGTAAACATCTTTTCATGCTCTGTTTCAATATTTCTTTCAAATATTGGTTGACTATGTAAATCATAAGTTTTATCAATTATTTCAAAACCACTTTCCTCAAAATAGTAAATACTCGATTCAAATAAATCATCGTCATCTGTTTTAAAATAAATTTCTCCATTTTGAACTAAAAATTCTTTATATTTTTCTAGTTGGATAGAATTCGTTAACCTTTTTTTACGATGTTTTCCTCTTGGCCATGGATTACAAAAATTTATATATATTCTTTCTATCTCATCTCTTTTGTCCATAATCAAAAGAATTCTTGCTATATCAAAACGCGTCAATACTACATTTGCTATTTCTAATTTTTTTTCTTTGTATACACTTTCTATATTTCTTTTAGCTAATCCTAACATTGCATCAACTAAATCTATAGCTATATAATTTATATTTAAGTTTTCAGATGCAATTTGAGAAATAAAATTTCCTTTTCCACATCCCAGTTCTAAATGTAATGGTTGATTTGAATTTTTAAAAAATGTTTTCCATTTTCCTTTCCATTTCTCTGGATCATCTATATAAAACGGACTTGCTTCTAATTCTGGTCTTGCCCATTTTTTATATCGTATTCTCATTATTATTTTGCTCCAATCTTAAAAATGTTTTTTATTTTATTAATAATTCTTGTAAATATTGATTTTTTATATAAAGTCATGCGTGTATCTTCAGTTGTTTCTTGTTTTTTCGCCTCAATTTCTTTTTTCTTAAATAATTCGTTTGGATTATACTTCTTTCTTTTTTCTTCTTCAATTTTTGATATTTTTATTTGTTCTCTTCTAATCAATTCTTCCCTTTTTTCTTTACTACACACGAACTCTCTATATATTAATGCAAGAATAATTTTTGTATCTTCTAGTAAAATTTGATTATTTATATTTTTTGAATAATCAATATTAGGTTTGTATTCTTTATTCTCATTTTCTTCTATAAGTTCAATAACTTCCTTAGGTATTTTATTATATACTCTTGTTTCCATGTGATTTATTATATCTTTAACTTCTGTAAAAGCACATGTATTTATAGTTGTAACCATTTATCCTTTGTTTCTCCTTTTTATGTACAGAATGAACTAAAACTATATGTTACTTTATGTTTAATTCATTCCATTTTTTGTATATTAATTCTTCATGTTATTAACTTAAGTATTATAATCTACTTATTTTATTACAATTAAATTTTATCATAACACTATTTTAAAAACAACAAATTTTATAAATAATCTTTTAAATCTTTCATAAAGTGCTCTTCAAGCTGTATTATATCATTTGCAAGTTTTTTAGTATTCTCTTCTGCTCCAGCATACTCATTCAAATATCTACCTACACTCTTTATTCCCATATTACATCCGTCCATCATTAGTCCAGCTATTTTTTCATCTGAATCATCTACCATCATTTTCATTTTTGTTTGCATCCAAGCTTCTGTCTTTAACATAGGATTTGGTTCTTTTTCTGGATATCCTCTATCATGTAATTCTTTATGAACTATTTTACAAAGATCTTTATGTTGTTTTTCATATTTTTCAAGCATATTATTAAAATCTCCTCCCTTAGCATCTTCAATAACATGTGAAATCCCATCAATTGACATTTGTAAGCCACTACTACATTCCTTTAAAAGTTTTACTGTATCATCCATAGTTGTTTTCCTCCTTTATATTTTATTGATTTTATTATTTACTTATTTTATATAATTATGCTAAAATATAATTGTTTGAGTAAATTAATATTAGCATAATGATAAATATGTTTTTTAAATTGATATATCTAATGATAAATATGTTTTTTTAAAAAGTAACGCGCAGTTTGGAGCATTGAAAATGCGACAGCAAAATTGTTTTTAAATTGATATATCTAATGATAAATATGTTTTTTTAAAAAGTAACGCGCAGTTTGGAGCATTGAAAATGCGACAGCAAAGTTACTTTGAAAAAAAACATATTTATCATTAGAATTGTATCAAAAATAATTATTTAAGTATTTAAGAGGAATAATATGGAATTAAAATATATAGTAGATAAAGAAGACATAAATTTAACAATTAGTGAAATCATAAAGAAAAAATTTAATATTTCAAATAGACTGTACCAAAAACTACTAAGACATCATTCAATAACAATTAACAATTCAACCTATTATGAAAAAGATTTTATCGAAATATGTAAAAACGATATTATAAAAATTGATTTAAGTTACGAAGAAAATAATTCAAATATTGTTCCAACAAAAATTAATTTAAACATTGTCTATGAAGATGAATGGCTATTAATAGTAAATAAACCTTCTGGAATTCCTGTTCATCCTTCAATTTTACATTATGAAGATAGTCTTTCTAATGCTGTTAAATATTATTTTGATACAATAGGTTTAAAGAAACAAATTCGCCCTGTTAATAGAATAGATCTTAATACTTCTGGACTAGTTGTTTTTGCAAAATGTGAATATATACATTCTGCATTAAGTCTGCAGATGCAAAACAAACAATTTATAAAAAAGTATTTAACTATTATAATTGGAACCTTAGAAGAAAAAAAAGGTACAATTAATTTACCTATTGCAAGAAAACAAGGTAGTATTATAGAAAGATGTGTATCTCCAAATGGTCAAAAATCAATTACACATTATTCTGTTTTAAAAGAAAATGATAAATATTCATTAGTAGAATGTACTTTAGAAACTGGTAGAACTCATCAAATTCGCGTTCATATGGCTTCAATTAATCATCCTGTTTTAGGTGATAGTCTGTATGGTACAGAGTCTAATCTAATTGTTGGACAAGCTTTACATAGTTACTATATTAGTTTCATTCACCCTGTAACCAATAAAAATTTAACATTCACTTGTGACCCACCATGGAAAATATTTTAAAACTTTTTGTAAATTCAAAAAGCTCACTTTTGTGAGCTTTTAATTTTTTGTTATAAAATTCATAATTTGTGTTGCTAATAAGTCTTCTTTTCCATGATAACCATGGTCTGCGCCATCTATATAATCTATATCAGCGTTTTCATTTTTTATAATTTCTCTAACTTTTTTAGAATACACTTCTGCTTCCTGCATAAGCATCTCTTGAACATTTCCCCATCTCATAAATAGTGGAATATTAATATTATTCAAAACTTCTAGTTTTTCATCTTTTAAAATATTTATAAAATCAAATTCATCATTATATTTTACATACTGTAAAAATGTTTTTGCACTTATTGGATGAATAAAGCTATCTGCAGGCATAAAGTCTAATCCTTGACCATTATTAACTTTTTCTTCAGCTAATTTTGTATATTCTTCTGCTTTATCTTTTAGAAAATATTTTAAAACAGTTGGTATATCCACTAAAGATAATAAAATTATACCTTTAATATTTGATAAAATTTCTATATTACTTTCTTCTAATAATTTTGAATATGTATAAACAACTTTTGTACTTCCTAAACTATGTCCTTGTAAATATATATTTGTATAACCTAACTCCTTCATTTTTAAGATAGCACCTACTATGTCATAATAACTCTCTTTTACATCTTCAACTGAAGTTCCTCCTAATATTTTTTGTCGTTTTCCATCAACTCTTTTTCTTATATATTTAACTAAATCAGAACCTCTGTTATTAAAGCAAAAATAGTCAATTTCATTATCATTAGCTTTTTTTGAAATCACATCATCTCTTTTTTTAAAGCAATTACTAGACATTCCATGTACTGCAATAATTATACTTTCTTTTTTTTTCGCTGTATCATATAATAATCCTGTTAGCTGTACTCCATCTTTTGCTATAAAATCTATTTTCTTCATTTTATCATTCCTCCTTATTTTTTTTAATATATCACATTTATTTTTGAAAATACAATACTTTTTTATATTTTATGGTATAATAACGTTGGTGATTAAATTGAAAATATTATTTAAGAATAAAACTAAATACTCTCAAGAACTTTATATAAAATATTGTAATTTCCATAATGAAACAAATTTCTTTTTTGCTAGTTTATATAATATAATAGTTGTTGGCTTTTTATTATTTGTATTTGTTTTACAAGTAAAAAATCGCCATTATGCTATAATTTTCATTTTTGGTCTTGCTATAACTGCTTTTATTTTATGGAGAATTTTGTATCCTGCTTATTTAGGAAAAAAAGAAATGAATAGCGAAAATATTACAAAGCAAAAAGAATATGATTTTAAATTTTATGAAAATTACTTTTCAGTTGAGAATGATAAATTTATTGGCAAAGTAAAATATAAAGAATTATATAGAGTTCGTGTTACAAATGATTATTCTTATTTATATACTGATAGAAGACATTCATACATACTAGACAATTCCAACTTCACAGTAGGTAACATTACTACATTTAAACCTTTTATACATAAAAAATGTGGTTGGAGATACAAATATTATAAGAAGGAGCAATAACAATGAAAAATTTCTTTATAATAATTATTATGAAAATATTGCACTTAATTTTAAAAATATGTGGTAAAAATGGTGGTAATCTTTTGGGTAAGCTTGCATATGACTGGAATCCTGATATCTTTAAATATTTTAAAATATCTTGTCCTATCATTGCAGTTACTGCAACTAATGGTAAAACAATGACAAATAATGCAATTGGTCACATTTTAAAAACAGCGAACAAAAAAGTAATTAGCAATACAGAGGGAAATAATATGGATACTGGTATTCTTTCTACTCTACTTAAAAGTTGTTCTCTAAAAGGTAAAATTAAAGCTGATTATTTAGTATTTGAAGTTGATGAAGGTTACATTCCTATTATATTTAAAGATTTAAAATTAGATACTTTAGTTATTTTAGATTTTTTCCGCGATCAATTAGATAGAAATGGTGAAGTAGAAACTTTGATTTTAAAAATAAATGATTTCTTAAAATCATATACTGGTAATCTTGTTTTGAATGCTGACGACCCAAATGTTGCAAGACTTGGAAAAGCAAATCCAGATAATAAAAACATTAAATATTTTAGTGTAGAAAGATATGAATTTGCAACTGATAATATAAAAGAAGCGGGCGAAGGAAAATATTGTCCATTTTGTAGTAGTCAATTAAAATATGAATATTATCAATATTCTCATATTGGTAAATTTATATGTCCTAAATGTAATTTTGGAAATAACAAAATATCAACTTTGGCAACTGATATAGATTTAAAAAATAGAAGTTTTAAAATTGATAATATAACTTACAATATTAAATTCAACAGCATTTATAACATTTATAACTTTACTGCATGTGTATGTGTTGCTTCTATTTATAATATTGAAACTGAAAAAGTAAGACAAGCTCTTTCTACTTTTGTTTTGAACAATGGTAGATTAGAAGAAGTTGAAATTAATGATACTCCTACTGTTATAAACTTAGCAAAAAATCCGACAGGTGCAAATGTTAGCCTTCGTATATTAAATGAAGACGATGATGAAAAAGAATTACTTTTTGTTTTAAATGACAATATTGCAGACGGATTAGACGTTTCTTGGATTTGGGATATTAACTTTAACAAACTAAATAAAGTTTCTAGGATAATTACTTCTGGTAAACGAGCTTATGATATTGCCATTCGCATAAAAACAAGTGGTTATGATGCTTCAAATATTGAACCTTATTTATCTTTAGAAGAGGCTGTTAATAGTTTTTATAGTACTAATGTTAAAAAATATGTTATTGCAAACTATACTTCTTTGCAACCAACTAGGAAAGAAATCTTTAAACATAAATAAATATGGAGGAGCTTATGAAGGAACTAAAAATATTATATTTATACCCTGATTTATTAGAATTATATGGCGATTATGGGAACATACAAGTTCTTAAATACCGTATTGAAAAACGTGGTTTTAAAGCTATTATAGATAGGTACTGTATTAATGATGATGCACCTGATTTCAAATCATATGATTTAGTATTTGCAGGTGGCGGTGCTGATAACGAACAGAATATTTTAGCTAAAGATTTACTTCAATATAAAGACAATATTAAAGAAGCAATAAATACTGGTGTGTTTTTCTTACTTATATGTGGAGCATATCAATTATTTGGAAAATATTATAAAGGTGTTGAAGGAAATATCGTTCCAGGTCTTAATATTTTTGATTATTACACTGAAGCAATTACAGATAGAAAAAAAAGATGTATTGGAAATATAGTTATTGAAGCTAATTTAAATGGAAACTTAACAAAAGTAATTGGATTTGAAAATCATGGTGGACAAACTTTTGATATTCATACTCCTTTTGGAAAAGTTTTATTTGGTAATGGAAACAAGTTTGGAGATTCAAAAGAAGGATTTTTTTCCAATAACGTTATTGCTACATATCTACACGGACCTTTGTTATCAAAAAATCCTGATGTATCAGATTATATTATAAAATATTGTCTAGACAGAAAATATAATGAAAATATAACTTTAGAAAAATTAGATGACGATTTTGAAAACGCTTGTAGAAAACAGTTACTTGAAATACTAAAAAACCCCTAAAAGGGGTTTTTAGTATTAAACGTCAATACATTTTACATAATCTAGAATAACAACTGGAACCATCTCCATATTGTTCTCTACTGCAATATCATATAAAACAATTGACTCCAATAATGCTAGATTTTTTGATAGAACTAGCGGTTTCCGTAGATAACCAAACCGTTCAAAATGATTGTAGCAAACTTTAACTTCTCTTTCTTGCCTTTCGGCAAGTTTAAAATTTTCGCTTACCTTTATTTGTTCAATTGGAATCATTTCAATTTCCCATCCATTTGTTTTATACTTTCCTTGCTTCTTATCTTGTAACATTTCCTTTTCAATATTTTTACGAAAATTTTGAGCTTCTCTCTCAGAAACATTATCTCGTAAATATCTATAAATGTAGTATTCACTGTTAGTTAAAAAACTTTTATCATTGTTACAAGAACGGCAACATCCGTATAAATTTTGGATATCTGTTATTCCTCCCCGAGCTTGAGGTATTAAATGATCAACAGTTAAATATCCAACTCCAAATGATTTGCCACAAAATATACATTTTCCAATAGATTTTGCCATACTTCTTGCTATAAACATATAATCTATAGAATTACAGACTATTGTTTCTTCGTTGAAATCTACATATGCACAAACGTCAATATCCTCTATTATTTCTCTAGCAAGTTCAAGTGTTCTTATATTCATAAGTCACCTCTCCAAATGTTATGTTAATATTATAACTTAAATAAGAAAAAATAGCAACCTCTTTATATAAATTAGTTGCTATCTTTATTTATTTTCTATAAATGTAGAACTCTTTGTTTAATTTCTTTTGTTTTTCCAACATTCCAAAAGTTTTCTCCTAAATATCCACACGTTCTTCTTGTTACATTCATTTTAGCTTTATCTTTATTTCCACAGTTTGGACATTCCCATTCTAATTCATCGTTTATTATAATTTCTCCATCAAACCCGCATACTTGGCAATAATCTGATTTTGTATTGAATTCAGCATATTGAATATTTTCATATATAAATTTAACTAGTGCTTCCATTGCATCAATATTATTAGTCATATTTGGAACCTCAACATATGAAATTGCTCCTCCTGGAGTATATTCTTGGAATTCGCTTTCAAATTTTAATTTATCAAAAGCTGTTATTTTTTCTCTTACATCTACATGATATGAATTTGTATAATATCCTTTATCTGTAACATCTTTGATTTCTCCAAATCGTTCTTTATCTATACGTGCAAATCTATAACATAAACTTTCTGCCGGAGTTCCATATAATGCAAATCCTAATCCTGTTTGTTTTTTCCAATCTTTCACAGCTTTTTGTAAACGCTTCATTATTTTTATTCCAAAGTCATGTCCTTCTTTAGTTGTATGTGATTTTCCTGTCATTAATTTTGTTGTTTCATATATTCCAATATATCCTAAAGATAATGTAGAATATCCACCTTTTAATAACTTGTCTATTGTCTCACCTTTTTCTAATCTTGCAATAGCTCCATATCTCCAGTGAACAGGGCTAATGTCTGATTTTGTTCCAAGTAAAGCATAATGTCTACACATTAAAGCTTCTTGGCATATCTCTAATCTTTCATCTAATAATTTCCAGAATTTTTCTTCATCTCCATCAGCAATTATTGCAACTTGAGGCAAATTTATACTTACAACTCCTTGATTAAATCTTCCTTCAAATTTATAGTTTCCATTTTCATCTTTCCAAGGAGATAAGAAACTTCTGCATCCCATTGGACTAAACACATTACCTTCATAATTTTCACGCATTTTCTTTGCTGAAATATAATCTGGATACATCCTTTTTGAAGAACATTTAACTGCAAGTTTAGTTAAATAATCATATTTTCCACCTTTTAATGCATTATGTTCATCTAATACATATACTAATTTAGGAAATGCTGGTGTTATATAAACTCCTGCTTCATTTTTTATTCCCTGATATCTTTGTTTTAAAATCTCTTCAATAATCATTGCATTTTCTTCTATGTATGGATCGTCTTTTTCAAGATTTAAGAATAATGTTACAAATGGAGATTGTCCATTTGTTGTCATTAAAGTATTTATTTGATATTGTATTGTTTGAACTCCAGCTGATAACTCTCTTTTTACTCTATCCATTACTAAATCTTCTATTATTTCTTGAGGGATTTTTCCTTTATATTTATTTTCTATTTCTTTTGTGAATTTTTCTTTACTTTTCCTTAAGTATTTTCCTAAATGCTTTAAATCAACTGATTGACCACCATATTGATTACTTGCTACAGATGCAATAATTTGTGTTGTTACTGTACAAGCAACTTGAAAACTCTTTGGGCTTTCTATCATTTTACCATTCATTACTGTTCCATTATCTAGCATATCTTGTATATTAATTAAACAACAATTAAAAATTGGTTGCACAAAATAATCCATATCATGGAAATGTAGAATTCCATCTTCATGAGCCTTAGTTATCTTCTCAGGTAATAATATTCTTCTTGTTAAATCTCGTGAAACTTCCCCTGCTATATAATCTCTTTGAGTAGATGCAAGCATTGTATTTTTATTTGAATTTTCCTCTGCTAATTCCTTATTTTCATTTCTTATTAATCCTAAAATTGATTCATCTGTTGTATTTTGTTTTCTAACTAGAGCTCTTGTATAACGATAAACTATATATTTTTTAGCTAATTCATATTTATGTATAGACATTAATTTTTCTTCAATTATATCTTGAATATCTTCTACAAGCATTCTTTTTTTACCTAACTCTTCGATATAATTTGTGATTTCTTTAATTTCTTCCTTTTTTGCTCTTTCTTTTGGTCTAACTTCTTTATTAGCTTTTTTTATTGCTGTACAGATTTTTTCTCTATTGTAATCTACGGCTCTTCCGTCTCTCTTAATAATTTTCATCTTCTACATTTCCTCCCTCAAATTTTTGATGGTTTAATTATATAGTAAGAATTTATTTTTTCTGTTGCAAAAGCAACAAATTATGGTTTGTACATTTGTTCGTTTTTTTGTACTTTAGATTTCCCCAATTTTTCTATGTTCTATTTAATATTACAATAACATTACATTTTTATTACTGATTTTTTGACTTATTATGTCACTTTATATTCATGTTGCAATTGCAACACAAATACTGTATAATACATATAGCAAAAGAGGTGTTTTTGATGAACTATAATTTTGATGTAAATCAGTTTATTATTGACTTCGATAACAATTGTTCCAAAACAATAAAAAAATTTTTTTCAAAAAATGAAGTTATAACTTCTTATATACGAAAACGTCAACAAGTTTGTATTTTATTAGAAGGTTCTGCTGATTTAGTACGTTATGATTTTAATGGAAATAGAATTATAATTGACCATTTTTCAAAAAATGATATTTTTGGTGAAGTATTTTATAATATTACTACCAGTAATGAATTGTTTGTAGAGGCTAAACAAAAATCCACGGTTTTGTTTTTTAATTATGATAATATTCATTCTAAATGTAAAAGTAGTTGTAAATTTCATTCTGTTTTAACCTCCAAATTTAGTGAACTCGTTTTGAATAAAATCACTGACTTAAATATGAGAATAGAACTACTTTCTAAACGATCTATTCGTGAAAAATTATTAACTTATTTCAATCTACAATCTAGCCAAAAATTTAGTAAATCTTTCACTATTCCTTTTACTTTAACCGATTTAGCAGATTATTTGTGTATAGATAGAAGTGCTATGATGAGAGAAATGAAATTACTTAAAGAAGAAGGATTTATTCAAAAAACAGGAAACCAAATCAAACTACTATACGAATAAAATTATAAATTAAAACTACTTCTCAACTGAAGCCATCTTTTATAGCAACAGTAAAAAGTAGTTTTAATTTTATACTTTTAGTATAATCTTGGTTTTAAATCAAAATAAATTGGTTTTTCTTCTCTAATCATAGTAGATTTTCCATGTCCAGGATACACTATTGTATCATCTGGTAAAACTAATAATTTCTTTTGAATTGAATTCATTATATCTTTTAAACTAGATGTTGGTATATCAGTTCTTCCCCAAGTACCTCTAAACATTGTGTCTCCTGAAAACAAACATTTCTCTTTTTCACAATATAAAGAACTTCCACCTTTTGTATGCCCTGGAGTATGAATCACTCTAAATTCTAAATCTCCTAAGTGAATTATATCATTATCATCAACTCTTGAATCTGCCTCAAGTTCAATTTCAGGTATATCTATATATAAAGATAAATTTATGGTTTTATCATTTAATCCTTCCGCGTCATATCTGTGTATTAAAATTTTTCCTCCACATCTTTCCTTTAACTCTTTAACTCCTAAAATGTGGTCTCCATGACAATGTGTTAAATAAATATATTTTACTTTTCCATTTATTGGCTTTATTATATTTTCAATTTTATCAACATCACCTGCTGGATCTATTACCATAACTTCTCTTGTTTTTTCATCTGTGATTATATAACAGTTTGTAGGATCTCCAATCCATGTATCTATTTTAAGTCTTTTTAATATCATTTGTATTTCTCCCCTATTTCTTTCTTTTTACTTCAAATACACTATCAACTTTTCTAAGTGCTTTTATAACTTTATTTAATTGTGTCAAATTTTCCACTTCTATAGTAATTTCTATAGTCGCTATTGATTCTTTAGTTCTAGTATTAACTCCTAATAGTTTTGCTTTTACATTTCCAACTTCTTTTAATATATCAACTAATAGTCCTGATCTATCACTTGAAAATATTTGTATATCAACAGTATAAGCAGCTTCACTATCTTTATTATACCAAGATACATCTATCATTCTATTTTCTTCTTCTAGTAAATCTTTTACATTTATACAATCTGTTCTATGAACTGATACTCCTCTCCCTTTAGTGATATATCCAATAATATCATCTCCAGGAACTGGATTGCAACATCTAGATAATTTTACCAAACAATTATCTATTCCTTTTACAACTATTCCTGATGAAGATGGTTTAATCTTATTCTTTTTCTTTAATTCTTCAATTTTTTCTTCTACATTTTCTTCTTCATGTTCTTTTATATATTCATGTAACATTCTTGAAATTATTTTAACTGAAGACATTGCACCAAATCCAACAGCAGCATACATTTCATCTAGATTTTTATATTTATATTTATCAAGTGCTGGTTTAATATATTCGTCTTTAAACAAATCAGCATGTGTATATCCAATTCGTTTTATTTCTCTTTCAATTGCATCTTTACCCTTTTCAATATTTTCTGCTCTATCAGCTTTTTTAAACCAACTATTTATTTTATTTTTAGCTGTTGAACTTTTTACAAATTTAAGCCAATCTCTACTAGGTCCTTTTGAATTATCAGATGTTATTATTTCTACAATATCCCCTGTTTTAAGTGGTGTTATTATTGGCATCATTTTACTATTAATTTTGCATCCTGTCATTCGATTTCCAACTTCTTGATGAATTGAATATGCAAAATCTATAGATGTTGCACCCATTGGTAAAACAATGATTTTTCCTCTAGGTGTAAAAACATATACTTCATCTACAAATAATTCCGTTTTTAGTGTTTCTAAAAATTCTTGAGGATCCTGCATGTCTTTTTGCCATTCCAAAGTCTCTCTAAGCCAAGCTAATTTATCTTCTTCAACTTTAACAGATTGTTTTTTTCCAAAATAGCTCGCTTCTTTATATGCCCAATGAGCTGCGATACCAAATTCAGCAATCTTATGCATTTCTTCAGTACGAATTTGCACTTCAAATGGTGTCCCATTTTCTCCTAATAATGTCGTATGGATTGATTGATACATATTAGGTTTTGGAACAGCTATATAGTCTTTAAATCTTCCTGGCATTGGTGTATACATTTCATGTACTATGCCAAGTGCAGTATAACAATCTTTTACAGTTTTTACAATTATCCTTAAAGCAAATAAATCATAAATTTGGTCAAGAGTTTTATCATCTCTTTTCATCTTTCTGTATATACTATATAAATGTTTAGCTCTTCCAGTTACCTCTGCTTCAATTCTTTGCTTCTTTAGTTCAAGTCTAATATCATCCATTATTTTTTCAATAAACTTTAAACGCTCTTCTCTTTTTTTGTTTATACCTTCAACTAATTCATGATACTCCTCTGGATATAAATATTTAAATGCTAAATCTTCTAATTCCCACTTTAAAGAATACAACCCCAGTCTATTTGCCAAAGGTGCAAATATCTCCATTGTTTCTTTTGCATTTGTTATTTGTACATCTCTTTTTAAAAACTTTAATGTCCTCATATTATGAAGTCTATCTGCTAATTTTATAATTATTACTCTTATATCTTTTCCCATTGCTAAGAACATTTTTCTATATTCTTCAACTTGTTGTTCTTCTACTGATGAGAATTGAAGATTTCCAAGTTTGGCAATACCTGTTACCATTTCTTCTATCTCTGGTCCAAATTCATTCTTTATATCTCCATTAGTTACATCTGTAGAATCTACTAAATCATATAATAATGCAGCACAAATTGATTGCTCATCTAATCCTATATCAGCTAAAATATATGCAACATTAAGTGGACGAGTAATACATAGATTTCCATACTCATCTTTTTTATTTCCTATTTTTTTTTCTACATAATTATATGCTTTCATTATTGATTTTGTGTCTACTTTTTTACTAGTTTCTTTTTTTCTAGAAATAATTTCTTGTATATCCATAGTTGTTATCCTCCTATTTCAAACCTCGCATTATATCCTTTATGTTTATTTGTAAACTATCCATCCCTCCATAAGCATTTATTTCTAATGCTCCTGCTAAATCTATTTTGTCACCTATTATATAATCTTCTGCAAGATTTCCTAAATTAAATCCTATAGCATCAATAACTGTATTATTGCTTCTCAAAGTCATTTTTAGATGTTTACCTTCTGATAGGGTTCTTATTGAATCTATCTTTAAATTTTTAAATAAAAATATCGGGGTTTTATTTGCTTCTCCAAATGGTTCTAATTGTTTTAAACTATCAACCATTTCTCTATTTACCTGATCTAGTTCAATCTTTGCATCAATACGTATAATTGGTAATATTTCTTCAATATGTTCTTCTTCAGCTATTGTCTCAAATTTTTTCGTGAATTTTTCAATATTTTCTTCTTTTAGTGTAATACCTATGGCCATAGCATGTCCACCAAACTTCTCAATATTATCTTGACATTTTTGAAGGGCACTATATAAGTCAAATCCTGGAATGCTTCTTCCTGATCCTTTAGCAATGTTATCTTCATGGCATAATAGAATACTTGGTTTAAAGTAAATATCTGTTATTTTTGACGATACTATACCAATTACTCCATGATGCCAATTTTCTCCTGCTACCACTATTGTTTTATTTCTATCTAAATGTTTTTTTTCTATTTGATTTAAAGCATCTTCAAATATACTCTTTTCTATTTCCTGTCTCTTTGCATTATATGCATTTAATTTTCTTGTTAAAAGTTCTATTTCCTCTGAATTCTTTGAAAGTAAAAGTTGTAATGCTTTTTTAGCATCTCCCATTCTTCCACATGCATTTATTCTAGGTGCTATTCCAAAAGATATTGTAGATGAATCTATATTTTTATAACCTGAAGAAACTAAAATAGATCTTAATCCTAAATTCTTTGTTCTCTCAACAAGCAATAAACCTAATTTAGCAATTACTCTATTTTCATCAATTAAGGGTACTATATCAGATATCGTTCCAACACATACTATATCTAAAAATTTTAAATACTCTTTTTCATTTAATCCTAATTTTTGTCCTAAAGCCTGTATTAATTTAAAAACAACTCCTACTCCTGCTAATTCTCTAAAAGGATATTCACTGTCTTTTCTTTTTGCATCAACAACTGCTATAGCATTAGGAATTTCATCTCCGACCTCATGGTGATCTGTTACAATCGTTTCTATTCCAAGTTCATTAGCATAATCTATTTCTTCTTTGCATGATATTCCACAATCAACTGTTATCATCAACTGATATTGCTTTTTTGCTATATTCTCTAATGCATTTTTATTTAAACCATACCCTTCTTCTAATCTATTTGGTATATAATAATCTATTTGTACTCCTCTTTCTTCAAGGAAACTTTTTAATACTGTTATACTTGTAATTCCATCTACATCATAATCACCATATACAATCATCTTTTGTTTTTTCTTTATAGCCTCAATTATTCTATTTACTGCTTTTTCCATATCTGGCATTAAAAAAGGGTTATAGAAATCATAACGTGTAGGAGTTAAAAATTTGCTTATTTGTTCTTTTTCTATTATTCCTCTATTTACAAGAATCTTCGCTAAAAGAAAATTAATATTATATTTTTTTTGTAATTCTTCTACTTTATTTTCATTTTCTTCATATAATTCCCACTTTTTTCTCATAATATCTCCTATTTTATTATTTTGCTTTATTTTATAACATTTTATAAAATTTGTAAACAAAAAACATACTTCAATTTGAAGTATGTTTTTTGTTTTTTTATTTAATTTATTGCTGTGTTTGTTCTACTTGCTGATTTGGTTGCTGATTTAGTTGCTGATTTGGTTGTTGATTTGCTGGCTGTTGCATTGTTTCTATTTGTGTACGTAATTGATTTAAATAAGCATCTTCTTCAGGTGTTAGTTGCCTCTGTTGTGCTTGTTCTTCTAATTTTCTTACTTCTTCTTGCAAATTCGCTAGTTGTTGCTCTGGTGCTACTGTTTGTTCAGTTTTCTGTTCTGTGCTACTCGGTACATTAGATGTTTTAGATGCCTGCGAAGCATTAGCACCAAGCTGATCTAGATAATATTTAACTGTTTGAGTCTTATCATTGTAGTTAGCATAATAATTATACACTCCTGCTTCTTTCTTCATATATATATCATCAAAGTTTACTCCATAATCTGCTAGCTTTCCATACATATCGATTAATCCATATTTTTCTCCCTTACAAGCTACAATATAATTATAGTCTGAAATCACTAACAAATTTAGAGCATCTGCACTGTTTTTACTTATATAACCAAAACTATCATACTCAAAACCACATAGTCTATTACCATTTATATCTGATAATGCCCATTTATCTTTTCTTTTTACTGGAATAAGATTACCTAATAATAGGTATTTATTTTTTACATTATTCTCCTTAAATAAACTTATATCTATACCTATTTGATCAAATTCTATTGGTACTTTTGTATTACCACTAGTATCTACTATACCATATTTATTATCTTTACATACAACATATAGATTTGTCTTTATATCTAATAATTCAATATCATCATATACTACATCTATCTTTGTTTTCTTTTCTCCTAATGGTGATAATACTCCATATTTTTGTTTGTCACCTTTATTATCAGATACTATACAATCTCCTACAGCTGGTAAATATTTTATACTAGCATATTTTACTCCAAATAATTCCTCCCCTGAGTCTGCATCAATAAGACCATAAACATTATTTTCTTTGTTTTTTACTACTAACATACCTCTTAAAATAGTTTTTTGATTAGCAAAAGTTTCATCTAATTCATATCCGTTTATCCATAGCAATATTAGTATAATATCTAACTAAATAAGGTAATGTTGATAAATATCTGACATTTTCATTATCGTCTTTTTTATATGTTGTATTAAACACATTTACTATATCTTTTAAAGATATACACAATCTTCCATTATTACTTTTTACAGGGTAATTCATTTGTATTGGTTCATAATCACTCTCTGATACTGTTAAATCAATTTTATATATTTGATTACTTTCTAATTTTAGATTTACCGCTTCAATAGATTGACTTGCATCTTTTCTTTCTACATAGCATTCTGTTGTTGATTCAGATAAATTATTATATTCACCTCTATTATAAGAATAACCTATAAGGTTCGCTAAATCCGCAATTGGAATATATTCTTCTTCATTTATCTTTATAATATTTTTTAAGAACTCATTGTTTTCAACTCCATCTATTTTTGCTATTTCAGGTTTTGGTCTAATTGATATTAATATACCTACTATTACAAATATTGTTATTAAAAATACTAGCATTACTATTAATATTACTCTCATAACCTTCTTTGGTCTCTCTTGTTTTTCTTTGTAACTCTGTTCGATTAGATTCACTTGCATCACCCTCAATTCTTTCTTTTGTTATAACCATACTTATTATAAAAATCATTTTTAAAATTTAATAAATTATCATTCTCTATTTCTATTTTAACTCTTTCCATTAATTTAGTCAAGAAATATAAGTTATGTAATGACAATAATCTTACACCCAATATTTCATTAGTTTTTACTAAATGTCGAATATATGCTCTTGTATAATTTTTACAAGTATAGCAATCACATTCTTCATCTAATGGTCTCCAGTCTCTTTCATATGTTGCATTTCTTACAACAACTTTTCCACTCCATGTCATAGCTGTTCCGTTTCTTGCAATTCTTGTTGGTAATACACAATCACACATATCTATCCCTGCCAATACAGCTTCAATTAAATAATCTGGTGTTCCTACTCCCATTAAATATCTTGGTTTTTCTTTTGGCAATAATGGTGCTGTATAATTTAAAATATCTAAAAACATCTCTTTAGGCTCTCCTACACTTATTCCACCGATTGCATATCCAGGAAAGTCTAATTGTATTAAATCCTTTACACTCTGTTCTCTTAAATCTTTAAAAAATCCTCCTTGTATAATTCCAAACAAAGCTTGCTTTTCAATATTTTTATGTGCATCTTTACATCTTTTTGCCCACCTTGTTGTTCTTTCCATTGATTGCTTCGTATATTCATATGTTGAAGGATATGGACAACATTCATCAAATGCCATTATTATATCTGCCCCTAAATCTTCTTCTGTTTTCATTACACTTTCTGGAGTAAATATGTGTTTACTTCCATCTAAATGAGATTTAAATTCTACTCCTTCTTCTTTTATTGTCCTAAGCTCTCCTAAACTAAAAACTTGAAAACCTCCACTGTCTGTTAGAATAGGTTTATCCCATTTCATAAAATTATGAAGTCCTCCTGCTTCTTTAACTACGTCTTGACCAGGTCTCAAATATAAATGATATGTATTTGAAAGTATTATTTGAGCTCCTATCTCATGTTTTAACTCTTCAGGAGTAAGAGATTTTACCGTTGCTTGTGTTCCTACTGGCATAAATACTGGAGTTTGTATGTCTCCGTGAGGTGTGTGTATTATTCCTCTTCTCGCTCCTGTTTGTTTACATTCGTGTAGTAGCTCATATGTTACTGCTGGTTTCATTTTTCCTCCTTACTTTATAAACATTGCATCTCCAAAACTAAAGAATCGATACTTTTCTTTTACAGCTTCATCATATGCTTTTAATATATATTCTTTTCCTGCTAATGCTGAAACTAACATTAATAACGTAGACTGTGGTAAATGAAAATTCGTTATTAAGCCATCTAAACATTTAAACTTATATCCTGGATATATAAATATTTGTGTATCTCCTTCCGCCTCCGTTACTAATCCATTTTCATCAGCTACTGTTTCTAATACCCTACATGATGTTGTCCCTACTGAAATTATCTTTTTTCCGGCCTTCTTAGATTCATTAATCTTTTCTGCATCTTCTTTTTTTATATAATAATGTTCTGAGTGCATTTCATGATTTTCTACATTTTCTTCTTTAACAGGTCTAAATGTCCCTATTCCAACATGTAATGTAACATTTGCTATTTTTACACCCTTTTCTTCTATTTTTTTTATTAGTTCAGGTGTAAAATGTAATCCTGCTGTGGGTGCTGCTGAAGATCCATTATATTTAGCATAAACAGTTTGGTATCTTTCATTATCTTTTAACTGCTCATGTATATATGGTGGTAAAGGCATTAAACCAATTTTATCAAGGATTTCGTTAAATATTCCCTCATATTTAAATTTAACTTTTCTAGTTCCTCCTGGCATTATATCTAATATTTCTGCTTCAAGTAGTTTATCGCCAAATATAACTTTTGTTCCAATATGAAGTTTATTTCCTGGTCTAACTATGGTTTCCCATATATCTCCTTCTATATTTTTTAAAAGTAAAAACTCAATTTTTGCTCCTGTTTCTTTCTTTCCATATATTCTAGCAGGCATAACTCTTGTATTATTTCTTACTAAACAGTCTCCTGGTTCTAAATAGTCAATTATCTCCTTAAATATATGATGTTCTATCGTTTGACTATTTCTATCTAATATCATTAACCTTGACTCATCTCTTTTTTTTATTGGTGTTTGAGCAATTAGTTCTTCTGGTAGTTTATAATTAAATTCTGTTACTTTCACTTCTAATCCTTCCTTAATAATTATTAATTTATACCATAAAATAAGTTTTCAGTATTACTTTAACTACTCGATCTTAAAGCACTAATATTATGAATTATCGTTATAAATATCTCGTGTATTTCTTCTATTATATTATTTGGCTGAACAAAGACATTTTCAACAGGTGTTGAAAATCTAAAATTAGATTGTTTAGCTGGTTTCATAGTAAATACCTCACTTGGTAATCCTATATAATTACCATTATCATTTATATCTTTATTCATATAATCCGTGTACCAAGCTTTTTCTCCGACTAATTCTTCGTTTTGATATCCATACTTTTTATAATCATGCAATACCGGTATCGTATAATTATATTCTTCTGCTGTTCTTTCTAAAGAATGTAAAAACTCATGTAACAAAACTTCTTCTGGAAATATATTTACACGTGAATTATATTTATAGACATAACTTTTATCTTCATTAGGTAAACGTATATTTGAAAATCCAATTCCATAATAATCCATTGCACCTAATCCTATCCAATCTTTTACTTCTATTGAATCTTGATGTTTTTCATCTCCTAGTTTTGTTATTATAAATATATGGTCATAATTATTTTCATCAATTACTTGTTTTATTTGGTTTTCTACATCTTCTGGTGATACATAATATCCAAATTCTTTATCATAAGATAAACTTGTAATAGGAGTATCTAAAGTATATACATCACATGTTGCTGTCATTTTACCTTTTGATAATGTTTTACAGGTTTTGCTAAATCTATTTATAGTCTCCGTAATATCTTCTATATCTTGATTTGTAGCATTTATTTTTATTGGATTACCATTCAAGTTTACATCTGTAGATTTAAATATGAAACTCGCAAATTTCCAATTATTATTATTTTCACTTTTTCCTTCTTCCATTGAAAAATCTGAAAACCACGCTTTTCCTTTACAATATCCTGCATTTCCTCCTAAACGAAATCCTAATTCTACTTCTGTTCTATTTTTAGAATTAAATATAAATTCTATTTCCTGCCAATCGTTTGTGCCAGAAATTGCAACAGACCTTTCAGTTGTTCCATTGGTTGAAATTTGAGCACCGAATTGCTTTGTTTTCATCTTCTGCAATTACATCTTCTGTCTTAACCATACATTTTACCTTATATGGTGTATTTTGCTTTACTTGTATTTTCTTATAAAACATAGCATCATTATATTGTTCAGATATTATTTCATAACTATCTTTTTCAGAATATTTAACTTGATTATCTCTTTTAAATTTTGACGTTCCTATTATCCTTTCGCTTCTTTGAAAATCATTAAAATTATTTACTCTATATATTGTATATATAAATACAATGGTCATTATCAATACAATAATTGATATAATATAATTAAACTTTGATGATTTTTTTTTACTCATTTTCTTCCTTTTTATCATTTAATCCTTTCATTGTAAGATTAATTCTTCCTTGATCATCAATTTCTATTACTTTTACTGTTACTCTATCTCCTACATGTAGAACATCCTCAACTTTATTAACTCTTTTATCAGATATTTTTGAAATATGAACAAGACCTTCTTTTTCTCCAAATCCCAAATCAACAAATGCTCCGAAATTCATTGTCCTTACAACTGTTCCATAATATATTCCACCTACTTCAACTTCCCTTACGATGTCTTCAATCATCTCTAATGCCTGTGTAGCTTTTTCATTTTCTTGTGAATAAATAAATACTTGTCCATCATCTTCAATATCAATTTTTACTCCTGTCTCTTCAATAATTTTGTTAATAACTTTTCCTCCAGTACCTATAACATCTTTAATTTTTTCTGGATTAATAGTTGTTGTTACTATTCTTGGGGCATATTTAGAAACTTCTTCTCTAGGTTTGCTGATTACTGGTAACATTACATCTTTTAAAATATGAATTCTTGCTTTTTCTGTTCTCTCAAAAGCTTCTGCAATAACTTCATAAGATAATCCATCAACTTTTATATCAACTTGAATAGCTGTAATTCCTTTTTCCGTTCCTCCTACTTTGAAGTCCATATCTCCGAAAAAATCTTCTAATCCTTGAATATCAAGCAACATTAAATAATCATTTTCATCTTCTGGATTTGTTATTAAACCTGTAGAAATTCCTGCAACTGGTCTTTTTATTGGAACACCTGCATCCATTAATGCTAATGTACTTCCACAAATACTTGCTTGTGAAGTTGAACCATTTGAAGAAAGAACTTCTGATACAACTCTTATTGCATAAGGAAATTCCTCTTTTGAAGGAAGAACTGGTACTAATGCTTTTTCTGCTAAAGCTCCATGTCCAACTTCTCTTCTTCCTGGTCCTCTTGATGGTCTTGCTTCTCCTACACTATATGCAGGGAAATTATAATGATGTATATATCTCTTTGATTCTTCCATATCAATTCCATCTAATTTTTGCTCTTCAGATATCATTCCTAATGTTGCAATAGACATTACTTGAGTTTGTCCTCTTGTAAATAATGCACTTCCATGTGTACGTGGAAGCAATGATACTTCACATGATAAAGGTCTTATCTCATCTAATTCTCTTCCATCAACTCTTTTATGCTCATAGAAAATCAAATCTCTTACACATTGTTTTTCAACTTTATATATTGCCTCACCTATATCCCCTTTATGCTCTTCAGCGGCTTCTTCTCCATATTGCTCTGTATATGCTGTAACAATTTTATCTGTTAATTCGCTTATATTGTTATCTCTTTGTGTTTTATCTTCTTCTTGAACAGCTTTTTTCATTTCTTCATTAAAATTAGCTTTTACATAGTTATATACATCTAGATCAACTGCAAAAGATTTATATTCAAATTTTGGTTTTCCAATTTCTTCTTTCATTTTTGAAATAAATTGACAAATTTTCTTAATTTCCTCATGTGCTGTTCTAATTGCTGCTAACATTATTTCATTTGAAACTTCATTTGCTCCAGCTTCAATCATAGTAATCTTCTTCTCTGTAGCTGCAACTGTTAAATTCAAGTCTGATACTTCTCTTTGAGCCTCATTAGGATTAATTATTATTTGGTTATCAATTAACCCAACGTTAACAGCAGCTGTTGGACCTCCAAATGGTATATCTGAAATTGATAATGCTGCTGAAGCTCCAATCATTGCTGCAACTTCTGGTGAATTATCTTGGTCTACACATAAAACTGTTGCTACAATACATACATCATTTCTAAAATCTTTTGGAAATAGTGGTCTTAAAGGTCTGTCAATTGCTCTTGAAGTTAAAACAGCTTTGTCACTTGGCTTTCCTTCTCTTTTCATAAAACTTCCTGGTATTTTACCTACTGAATAAAGTTTCTCTTCAAAATCTACTGATAATGGAAAAAAGTCTATTCCTTCTCTAGGTTCTTTTGAAGCTGTAACATTAACTATAACAACCGTATCTCCATATCTAACTAATACACTACCATTAGCTAATCCTGCTAACTTTCCTGTTTCTAACACAAGTTTTCTACCTGCTAATTCTGTTTCATAAATTTTTACCATATTTTTCTCCTCTTTTCCTAATTTTACACCTATTAACTTAAGATTAAACCTATGTTAGATGTGTAACCTCTACAATATCTTGATATTTCAAAATATTGTACAAGCTACTACCCCTAACACTATTAATCTTAATAAACTTACAAAAAAGCCCATACCAAATAAGCATAGGCTTTTCTATATTGACTATTTTCTTAGTCCTAGTTTTTCAACTATTTCTCTATATCTATTAATATCTTTCTTTGTTAAGTAGTTTAATAGATTTCTTCTTTTCCCTACCATTTTTAAAAGACCTCTTCTAGAGTGGTTGTCTTTTTTATGGATTTTTAGATGTTCTGTTAATTCATTAATTCTTTCTGTTAAAAGAGCAATTTGAACTTCTGGAGAACCAGTATCGTTTTCTTCTCTTTTATATGTATTAATGATTTCTTGTTTTCTTTCCTTTGTCATAATATATACACCTCCTATTTTTTATCTTTCCTTTAACTGAACTTACGACTAGGTGTTAATCGATAAGCTAAGTAAAAGGTATTTAACAGTAATTATTATACTATAATTATTGGCAAATTTCAATAGTTTTATAAGTATTATTTTATTTTTTATTTCTATACATATAAAAAAACTCCCAGTCCAATCGAACTGGGAATACAGCATTAACATTACATTTTTTATAATTTCTGTAAATCATGCAAAATTTTATATTGTTGTGAGATTTCTTAATTCTTCAATATTTTTACTATTTTTTAACAACATCATTTCAATCTCTTTTAGTGCCTTTTTATTTATTCTATTTTCATTGATTAAATTATTAATATAGTCTTGTATTTCTTCTATTTCTATAAAAAATTCGTCTATAATTTCTATTGCTTCTCCTTTTTTGTCTCTCAATATTCTTGTAATATCAATACGCATCATTGAATTAAGTTGTTCTTCTACCATATTATTTAGCCTTCTTATTTCCTTATGCCATTCGAGCTTTTTTATCGAATAAAAAAAATATATTGCATATGGAACTATAATAGCTAAAAGTAGTAACGAAAAAATCCGAAGATTTGAAAAATATAATATTGCAATCTCTACTGCATATAATAAAATAATAATATAATAATATTTCTTATTCATCTTTATCTCCTATTTTTAGATATATCAAAATTATAACATTTATATTTTTACAAGTCAAATTATGTTTACTATGTTTTTCATATTAACATTATTATTTTAGCAATAAATATTCTTAACTATTTATTATTCAAACTATATTGTATTAATCTATCCAATAATTCAGAATATGATATTCCTACTGCTTCAAATAATTTTGGGTACATACTTATCTTTGTGAATCCAGGCATTGTATTAATTTCATTTATATATACTTTATCTGTATTATTTTCAACAAAAAAGTCTACTCTAGATAATCCTTTTCCATCAATAGCTTTAAATGCTTTTACAGCAAGTTCCCTTATTTCTTCAATTTTATCTTGTGATATTAGAGCTGGAATTAAAGTCTTTGATTCAGGCATATTATATTTAGCATCATAACTATAAAATGTTTCTGCTGCTTGGATTTCTCCTACTGTTGAAGCTATAACCTCTTCATTTCCTAAAACAGCACATTCGACTTCGTGTCCACTTATCCCCTGTTCTACTAATACTTTAGTATCATATTTTGCGGCATATTCTATTCCTTCTTTTAATTCTTCTTTATTAGTCACTCTTTTTATTCCCACTGATGATCCTGAATTTGAAGGTTTTACAAACATTGGATATTCTAATTTATTAATAATTTTATTTAAATCCAACTCTTCTTCCTCAAAATTGTCATTTAACATTTTATAATTATTGCCAATTGCTTTTATATATACATATGGTGTCTGATTTAATCCTGCTTTTTCAAATACTATCTTTGTATATACTTTATCCAT
>CANQQF010000017.1 GCA_947625985.1 uncultured Clostridia bacterium
AATTATAATATTTATTTTATCTCTAGCCTTTTTATTTTTAATTTTTATTATATATTGTGGTGTGCCCAGAGGGACTCGAACCCCCATCGGTCGCTTAGGAGGCGACTGCTCTATCCCGTTGAACTATGAGCACATGTCAAAATCTATATTACATTATTTTTGTTGTTTTGTCAATTTGAAATATGCTATTTCAAAAGAAAAATTGTAAATATATTAATAATATGCTATAATATTGCAGGTGATATATGTGAAAAAAATTTTAAGTCAAATGCGAAAAGCAATTGAACAATATAATATGATTGAAGAAAATGATAAAATTGCAGTTTGTTTATCTGGCGGTAAAGATTCAATTACTATGTTATATGCTTTTAAAGCTTTACAAAGATTTTATCCTAAGCACTTCGATTTTATTGCAATTAGTATAAATCCTGGTTTTGAATTTTTCGACTGTAATTTATTAAAATCTATTTGTGATGACGTAGGTGTTCCTCTTTTTATTGAAGATAGTCATGCACAAGAGATAGTTTTCGACATAAGAAAAGAGAAAAATCCATGTTCTTTATGTGCTAATTTACGTAGAGGAATTATTAATACTACTGCTATTAGAGAAGGCTGTAATAAAATTGCTTTAGGTCATAATGAAGATGATGTTTTAGAAACTTTTCTTTTAAATTTATTATATGCAGGAAATATTGGAACTTTCAAACCTGTTAGCTATATGGATCGCTCTAAGGTAACTTTGATAAGGCCTTTTGTTTTTCTTGCTGAAAAAGATACTAGACGTTTTATTAGAAAAAATAATTTAACTGTTATGCCAAAAGCATGTCCAATGGATGGAACTTCTAAACGTGAAGATATGAAGCAAATGATTTTTAAACTTTCAAAATCTATTCCAATGGTTAGAGCTAATTTATTTGGTGCTATTATGAGAAATATTGATGGATGGAAACAATAAAAAAACGGTTGCATTATTAAATTCTATAATAATGCAACTGTTTTTATTTTTTTAATTTTCAACTATATCTATCATCGCATTTTTAAGTTTTTCAACTTTTTCATTTGCTTCCTCACTTGTTGCTCCTTTTACACCCATGTATAATTTTATTTTTGGTTCAGTTCCTGATGGACGTATACAACAGAATGAGTTATCTTCTAATTCATAATATAATACATTTGATTTTGGAAGACCTGTTGATTTAACTTCACCTGTTACCATGTCTTTATCTATATCAAGTTCTACATCTTTGAATTCAAGTACTTTATAATCTCCTACTTGATTAACTTCAGTATTTCTCATTTTTGTCATCATATTTTTGATTTCTTGAGCTCCTGAAGCTCCCTCTTTTACTATTGATACTTGTGTTTCTACATAGTAACCATATTTTTTGTAAATATCAATCATTGCATCCCAAAGTGTTTTTCCTTGTGAACTGTAATAACATGCCGCTTCACATAGTGCCATTACTGCTGCGATTCCATCTTTATCTCTAGCATAATCACCTATCAAGCAACCATAACTTTCTTCAAATCCAAATACATATGTTTTATCTTTGTTTTCTTCAGCTTTTTTCATTACTGCACCTATGTTTTTGAATCCTGTTAAAACTTCTATACACTCTAATCCATATTCTTTAGCAATTGCTCTTGTTAAATTAGATGATACTATTGTTGTTATTACCATTCCATCTGAAGGAAGTATTCCTTTTGCTTTCATTTGAGAAATTCTATATTCTGCAATCAATAATGCTGACATATTTCCTGTGTAATCCATATATTCTCCTGTAGCACTATCTTTTGCATATATTCCTAATCTATCTGCATCTGGATCTGTAGCTAGAACTACATCTGCATCTACTTTTTTTGCTAGTTCTAATGCTAGTTTGAAAGCTTTTTTATCTTCTGGGTTTGGATAGCTAACTGTTGGAAATTCTCCATCTGGATCTTTTTGTTCAGGTACTACATATACATTTTCCATTCCTAATTCTTTTAATAGTCTTTCTGCTATTTGATTTCCTGTTCCATGTAATGGTGTATATACAACTTTTAACTTTTTACCTTCTTCTCTCATTATTTCAGGATTTATAATTGATTTTTTTAGAACATCTAAATATTTGTCATCCATTTCTGTTCCAACTGTTTTATATAATCCTGCAGCTTTTGCTTCTTCTTCAGTTGTTGTTTTTATTTCTCCATAATTTGTTACAGCTTTAACTTTTCCTATTATGTCTTTGTCTCTTGGTGCAACTATTTGTGAACCATCATCCCAATATACTTTATATCCATTATATTTTGGTGGATTGTGACTTGCTGTAATCATTATTCCTGCAGTACATCCTAATTCTCTTACTGCAAATGATAATTCAGGAACTGGTCTTAATTTTTCAAATCTATATGTTTTTATACCATTTGCATTTAGAATTAATGCTGTTTGTCTACTAAATTCATCTGACATTCTTCTTGAATCATAGCATATTGCTACACCTTTATCTTGTGTTCCTTGTTCTATTATATAGTTTGCTAATCCTTGAGTTGCTTTTCCTACAGTATATTTGTTCATTCTATTTGTTCCAGCTCCTAATACTCCTCTTAGTCCTGCCGTACCAAATTCCAATTCTTGATAAAATCTGTCTTCTATTTCACTTTCATTGTCTTTAATTGCTAGTAATTCCTCTTTTGTTTCTTCATCAAAATCTGGACTATCTAACCATTCTTGATATACTTTTTTGTAATCTTCCATATATTTACTCTCCTTTTTTATAATTTTTAGAAAATATTAAAATGTCATATTACAAAAGCCACATTTTAGCAATGTGGCTTAATAATCGATATTATTATCTTTCTTCGTCGTCACTTTTGCTTTTTTTGTTTAATCCATGAAAATTTTCATATAATTTTCTTGCAGTACTTGGACAGTCTACTCCTGCTGAATCTGCATTTTTTACTGGTGCAAATTCTTCTTCTCTTTTTACTCTTAGTACTAACATTTCGTCTAATGTTCCAAAAGTATCGAATAAGAAAGATTCAAATTTATATGCATTTGGTGAATCTGGTACCACTATTTCTCCATTTTGATCTAAATATTTAGCTTTTTTATATGCAATATGATATGGAAGTGGCATGCTTCCCATTCTTTCTACTGCATTTACATCAAATAAGTTACATAGTAAGTTTGATTCTCCGTATAGTAATTCTCCATCTTCATCTACAGCTTCTGCCATTTCATCTGTAATTTCAGAATATTCTATTACACTTGGTTTTCCATTTCTTTTACAGAAAACTCCTACTTTTTCATGAGGATTGTCTTTTACAACTGATTTACAAGCAACTGTAACTTGTTTGTCTATTGCCATTCCTACAAATAGAGGGTCTACCATTTTTGCTAAGCAATTGTCAACACCGCCTATAAATACCCATTCTACTCCCATTTCTTTCATTTTATTAGTCATTCCATTTTTTACAAGTGCTTCATATATTCCTCCATGTCCATTAGCAGCTAGTTTGATTATTCCTTCTTCATTTAATAGAACTTTTCCTTCTGTATCAACCATTGGAAGTTGACCTTGTTTAAAGAAGAATATATCTTTGTCTTTTTTATAGCCAAAGAATTTATTCTTTTCAAAAAATTTTATTGTTTGATCATTATTTTCTTCACTTGTCATTATAAACCATGGAACACGTACTCCATATTTTTCTTCTCCTTCTTTTAAATTGTCACATAACAATTCAAATAATGATTTGTGTGAATCTAGACCAATATCATATGCACCTTTAGGGCCATCAAATCCAAGTCTTGTCCCTTGACCTCCAGCCATAGTAACTGCTGCAAGTTTCCCTTCTTTTATTGCTTTTTTTCCAATTTCTTCATATTCTTTATACTTGTCTTTTAGTTTATATTTGTCAGAATATTCCATATGTGAAATTTCATCATCACTTGTGTCTATTTTATCTGCAGTTCTGTATAAACTATTTACTAATTCAAAATCGATATTTTCGATTTGTTTTAATAATTCTGCTTGTGTTGTTTCATCTAATTTATCGAAATGATTTAGTAAATGTTCTTGTCCATACTTCTTTAGTTTAGCTTCTGCCTCTTCCTTATTGATCATATGTACCTTCCTTTCTTGTTATAAATAACTTTATTTTATTATCTTGATAATTATAGTATACCATTTAAATAATTTCGTCAAGGATTTATGTAAGAATTTTTATATGTTAAAAGACAGATACTTATCTGTCTTTAATTTTTATTTTTTTATCTGTTATTAAAACTTCTTCATAATTATTTGCTATTTCTTCGCTTTTACCTTCAATTTCCATAAAATCATAACAATCAATTATTGAAACTTTATTATTATCTTTTGTTAAGTTTTGTATTTTTTTATTTTGATTTTTTATATATTCTTCCTTTCCTTTAATATATATTGATATTTTATCATCGTTATTTATTGCTTCTTCTATTTTTTTATATTTGGGTTCTTCACAATTACTCCAATCTATTTGTTTTATTTTATTTTTCTCTTCTTCTTTTATATTTATTTTTGAAAGTAATGTTTCTATTGAATTTTCTAGATTATTTTCCGTTATTACTATTACTTTTTTATCTTCTTTTAGTTCTTTGCTTATGTTTAACAATCCTATCATTTCGAAATGATAATCACTTACATAAAACATGTAAGTTTTTTTACTTTTGTTTTCTTCCATACTCTTAATCACCCTTTCTAATTCTTATGCCGAAAGTTTTATAAGCAATTTCTTCTGTTTTGCACTGGTAAATTTTACCAGAATATTTCAAATGTGTCAATAATATTTCAATTATATTTCATCGCCCTTTTCAGCTATTTTTCTACATTTTTCATATTTCAAATTAATATTCATTTTTTGTATATAGTTTATATTTTTGGAAATAATTAAGTTAAAGAATATTTTTCTAATTATGTTTCTAGGAGGTAAAATTTGAAAAAATATAAAGTTGTTTTTTTATTAATTTTTTTATTATTTGTATATACATTTATTTGCGCTATGAATTATGCTGAAGCTACTTCCTCAGATATTTCAAAAAATCTATTTAGACTGCATGTTATTGCTAATAGTGACTCTGATGAAGATCAACAACTAAAATATAAAGTAAGAGATTCTTTACTTGATTATATGAATAATATATGTGCAAATTGTACATCTAAAGAAGAAGCTATTTCTATTGCTAAAAATCATATTGAAGACTTTAAAAAAATTGCTTTAAATACTATCCATGAAAATGGATATTCATATGACGCAAAAGTTGAAATAGGAAATTTTGAATTTCCTACTAAAACATATGGTGACATATCTTTACCAAGTGGAAACTATGATGCTTTGAAAGTTGAAATTGGTGAATCTAAAGGTCAAAATTGGTGGTGTGTAATGTTCCCCCCTCTTTGCTTTATAGATATTTCCTCTGGCATTGTCCCTGATGAGTCTAAAGAGTTTTTACAAAACAGCATGTCTGAAGAAGAATATGCTTTGATAAGTTCTGAAGATAATGATAATTTAAATTTTAAATTCAAGCTTCTTGAATTTTTCCAATTTTAAACATTATATATTGCAATAATACAAAAATTGTGGTATATTCTAGTAAAGAAGAGTGTAAACATAAACACTCTTTTTTTAGACTGTTTATTAAAATAATGTTTATCGTATAAATATTTAGGGGGTAATTTATTTGGAAAAACTTTTAATCACAGGACCAACCGCCTTAAAAGGAGAAGTTGAAATAAGTGGAGCAAAAAATGCTGCTGTAGCAATTTTGCCTGCAACATTGTTAATAGATGGAATTTGTACAATAAAAAATTTACCTAATATTAGTGATGTAAAAATATCATGTGAAATTTTAGAAGCACTTGGTGCTAAAATCACTTGGAATGATGATAATACTATTACAGTTGATTCAAGAAAATTAACTACTACAAAAGCACCTTTAAATTTAACAAATCAATTTAGAGCATCTTATTACATAATTGGTGCCATGCTTAGTAGAATGGGAGAAGTTCAGGTTGCTATGCCTGGTGGTTGTCAATTAGGTGCACGACCTATTGATCAACATATTAAAGGTTTTGAAGCTCTTGGAGCAGAAGTTATAGTTGAAAAGGGATTGATAAATGCAAAAGCTGATAAATTAGTTGGAAGCTCAGTTTATATGGATATTGTTTCAGTTGGTGCTACAATAAATGTTATGTTATCTGCTGTACTTGCAGAAGGTACTACTATTATAGAAAATGCAGCAAAAGAGCCTCATATAGTTGATGTAGCAAACTTTTTAAATACAATGGGCGCAGATATTAGAGGTGCTGGAACAGATATTATAAAAATCAATGGTGTTGAAAAACTAGTTGGAAATGCTACTTATAGTGTTGTCCCAGATCAAATAGAAGCTGGCACTTTTATGCTTGCTGCTGTAGCTTCTAAAGGTGACTTACTAATAAAAAATTGTATTACAAAACATTTAGAATCTATTACAAGAAAGATTATTGAAGTTGGTGGAAAAGTTGAAGATTATGGTGATAGTATTAGAGTTTGGTGTGATTCCAGACCTAAAAATGCAACCATAAAAACATTACCTTATCCAGGTTTTCCAACTGATTTGCAACCTCAAATGGGTGTTGTATTATCTTTAGCAAATGGCACAAGTATAATTGATGAAAGTATTTGGGATTCAAGATTTCAATATACTGATGAACTTATTAAAATGGGTGCAAAGATTAATGCTCAAGGAACAAGAGCCTTTTTTGAAGGTGTTGATCACTTAGAAAGTGCTCCAGTTTATTCAACAGATTTACGTGCAGGTGCAGCATTAATAATTGCAGGTATTGTGGCTGAAGGAGAAACTGAAATTTATAACTTAGAACATATTGATAGAGGTTATGAAAATATTGAAGAAAAATTTAGAAATATAGGAGCTAATATAATAAGAGTAAACGAATAAAGAGACTAAAGAAGGAAGAATAACATGTTTAATTTTTGTAGTTTATACAGCGGTAGTAGTGGAAATAGTCTTTTAGTACAATCTGATAATACAAACATTTTAGTTGATGCAGGTGTTAGTTGTAGGAAAATCGAAAATGCTTTAAATGATTTGGATGTTTTACCTGAATCAATTGATGGTATATTGGTTACACATGAACATACAGACCATGTTCAAGGTCTTGGAACTTTAGTTAAAAAGTTTAACATTCCTGTATATGTTAATCAAGAGACTCTTGACGCTATGCCAAAACAAAAAGATAAAATACCAGATGATAAAATAAATTTATTTAAAGTTCAAGATCATTTTGAAATTAATGACTTGAAAATTGAACCATTTAAAATACCACATGATGCTGCTAACCCTTGTGGCTTCAGCATTTTTAATAATGATAAAAAAATGAGTATAGCAACAGACATTGGTGAAATTACATGGGACATATTAAAACAACTGGAAGACAGTTCTTTTCTATTACTAGAGTCTAACTATGATCCAGAAGTTTTAAGATGTGCTCCATACCCTTATCCTCTAAAGAAAAGAATTGCTAGTTCTACTGGCCATCTTTCAAATTCTAAGGCTGGTAAAACTATTTCCTATCTTTTACAATCAGGGCTTAAAACTGCTATGCTTGGCCATTTAAGTAAGCATAGTAATTTTCCAGAATTAGCTTATAAAACTGTTGTTGAAGAGCTAATTTCTAATAATTATAATGAAAATTCTTTAAAGCTTTCAGTAGCTTCTAGAGATTCTCATAGTAATTTTGTAAATATTTAAAATGCTAGTAAAAAGGAGTTTTTATGCTTACCATTAATATTGTTTGTGTTGGTAAATTAAAAGAAAAGTTTTTTAAAGATGCAGTTTCAGAATATTCAAAAAGACTTTCTAAATTTTGTAAATTAAATATTCTTGAAGTAGCTGATGAAAAAATCCCAAACCATGCGAGTTTGGCTATATGTAATGAAATAAAAAATAAGGAATGTGAAAAAATTTTATCTCTTTTAAAAAGGGATTCTTACATTATTGCATTAGACCTAAAAGGAAAAGAATTTACCTCTCAGCAATTCTCTGCCAAATTAGATTCGCTTTCAATGCAAACAAGCTCTATTACTTTTATTATTGGTGGATCTCTTGGTTTAACAGATGAATTACTTTCAAAGTGTAATGAAAAAGTGTGTTTTTCAAAAATGACTTTTCCTCACCAATTGATAAGAACTTTTCTACTTGAACAACTTTTTAGAGCATTCAAAATTTCGAATGGCGAAACATATCACCGTTAAATAATATATATTAGATTAGTATTTTGCTAATCTTTTTTATTATAGAAAAACCATGTATTATGAGGATATTTGATTGTGTTTGGCTTTTCTATAAACTTAATAACAAATTTTTTTTGAAATTTTTTTCGTGATTTTTTTTGTGATTATTTTCTTTACGAAAAAAAATAGTAGAATAAATAATATGATTCGTAAAATATTTACGACCTCCTTTGAGTAATTTTGAAATAATTTTTATACTTCACCTATTATAGTCTACATAACTCTTTTTTGTCAAGAAAAACCGTTCGACATATGTTGACATATTACTACACTTGTAACAATTCCAGCTATATCTGCTAATAAAGATGCAATTAATATAAATCTTGTTTTATTTACTTTTATACTACTTGTATATACAGCTATTGTATATATTGTTGTCTCTGTAGATCCCATGATTGTTGCTGCCATTAACCCTATTTTACTATCTACTCCAAAGTTTTTTATAATATCTGTTGCAACTGCTATTGAAGCATTTCCAGATATTGGTCTTAGCATTGCTAATGGCATTATTTCTTTAGGAAACTTCATTACATCTAAAACTGGAGAAATACAATTTGTTAAAAAATCTATTATTCCTGAACTTCTTAGTAAACTTATTGCAACAAAAAGACCAACTAAAGTAGGAAATATATTTAGAGTTAGCTTTACACCTTCTTCTGCTCCCTCTAAAAATAAATCAAAGATTTTTTTCTTTTCAACTACACCATGCATTAAAATTAAAAATATAATAAGAGGCATTGCAATATTTGATAAGAAATTTATAAAATTCATCTTTTACTCCTTTCTTGTAATTTTTATTAGAATTTTAGCACTAATAATTCCTACAAAAGCTGCCACTACTGTTGCAATCCAAACTGGAAATATAATGCTTGTTGGATTTTCTGACCCTAATGAACTTCTAATTGCTATAACTGTAGTTGGTATTAATTGAAATGATGCAGTATTTATTACTATCAACATTACCATTGAATTTGATAATTCTTTTTTATTTTTATTCTTTTTTTGCATTGAGTCTATTGCTTTTAATCCCAAAGGCGTTGCTGCATTCCCCAATCCTAATATATTTGCTACCATATTCATAGAAATTTCTTGTATTATTTTTTTATCTTTTTTTTCATCTGGAAATAAAAATTTTATAAATGGATTAATTATTTTTGAAATATATTTAACAAACTTTGTGTTTTCAGCTATGTTCATTAGACCATTCCATAAACATATAGAACCTAAAAGACTTATAATTGTTGTTACTGCATCTTGTGCTCCATTAAATAAATCTGAATTTAATTGTTCTATATTTCCAAATAAAACACCATATATTATTGAACCTATTATAAATAAAGGCCAAATAAAATTTAACATATTCTCACCTAAATAAATATTATTCTTTAAGTATTTTTTTATAACTTAAAGAAAGTAATAAAAATGTAATAAATTTTTAACTAAAATGTTATAGCATTAATTATTTGATGATATATAATATAATTGTAAAATAGTAATTTTATCAAAGGAGAATATACGTTATGACAGAAGAAAAAATAGTTAATAAAATCATACCTATAGAAACAATTAAAAAAATAGCAAATTATTTAGAAGATAAAAAAGATTATTATCAAAAAGCCATTCAACAAGACAATTTAAAAAATAAAGGTTTAAAAAATAGTGAAAAAGTGTATGAATATAGGGGTAATATTCCTGTTATAGAATATAAAATCGAATTCAAAGATGGTAGACAATTTACTAAGTCAGATTATAACTGGTTTATTGGAAATTTAAATAATTTATCTGCTATAAAAATTATATCTTTTCATTTTTATGTTGCTTATATTTCTAATGCTAAATCACCATCTACTTATGAACAAATGATTTTGAGAAGTTATATATGTTTTACAGAAGAAACTGTAGTCATAAGAGTAAAAGGAAATAATATAGATCAAGAACTTGATAAAACTTTTTCAGAATTAAAAAATATTATTGAAGATAATGATGTTAGGTATAATAAAACCGTTAAGTTTAAAACTTTAAGAATTCAAAGCTGTTGTCTAACAATTGGTTTTATTATAACTTATATATTATATTTGTTATTTTTAGTAAATAAAGCTTCTTTTCCTAGTTTTATAGTAAATATTTTAAAAAACAAAAATATTATTGTTTTTGGGCAATGGCTTCTTGCAATGTCTGTAGGAAATCTAATTGGTTACCCTATAATGTCATTATTTTATAAAAATATCTTACCAGATAAAAAACTTCGTTATAATAAAAAATCTCATCACTATGTACATATGGATGATAGGGAAAGATTTACTGCTTATAATGAAGTTCAAATTGGAAAAAATGCTAAAAATGAAAAAAATAGAAAAATAATTGAAAAACTATATAAATATACAAGTAAGGTAGTCTTAGTACAAATAGCAATTAGTTTATTATTGTTTATACTGTTAAAATAAAAACTCTGATAAATTTATCAGAGTTTTTATATAAATAATTTATAAATATCGTTTTTAGGAACATTACGATCTTTAGCAACTTTTTTTATTATTTCCTTTTTTTCTAAGCCTTGTTTTTCATAATATTTATAATGCTCATCTATTGTCATTTGTTCAAATATGTTTTTCTCTTCCTTTTTGCCACCTTCGATTACTATTACCATTTCTCCTCTAAGATTTTCTACTTTTTCTAAAACTTCGTTTATATCTTCTCTTATATATTCCTCATGTATTTTTGTTAACTCTCTTGCAATTACTATTTTTCTATCTTCAAGGATTTTGCTTAAGTCTAATAATGTTTCTTTTATTTTATGTGGTGCTTCATATATGATTAGAGTTTTTGTAGCATTTTTGATTTCTTCTAGTTTTGCTTTTCTATTTTTCTTATTAGTTGGTAAAAAACCTAAAAATATGAATTCACTTGTGTCTAGTCCTGATCCTATCAAAGCCTGGATGCTTGCACATGCTCCTGGTATTGGTATAACTTTAATTTTTTCTTTTATTGCTTCTTTTATTATCTGCTCTCCTGGATCACAAATTCCAGGTGTTCCTGCATCTGAAACTAATGCAATATTTTCTCCATTTTTTAATTTTTCTATTAATACTTCTGTTTTAGTTTCTTCATTATGTCTATGATAACTAATTAATGGTTTTGATATTTCAAAATGGTTTAACAATTTTAATGTATGGCGTGTATCTTCTGCTGCTATTATATCTACATTTTTTAATGTTTCTAGTGCTCTTAAAGTTATATCTTCTAAATTTCCTATAGGCGTTGCAACAATGTATAATGTTCCATATTCTTTCATTCTATCCTCCTATATTATAAATTTTGTTTATTTCATCTGTATATGTTCCATCTTGATTATAAACATATATGTTTTTTTCTACTTTTAAAAATGGATTTGCATTTTTTATTGCTTCTATTAAAACTAGTTTAGCATTTTCTTTTCCATTAATATGAGAATATACAAACTGTATACGTTTTGGCTCTATTTTGTATTTTCTCATTATTGCTATAATATCAACTAATCGATCTGGTCTATGTACCATGAATAGTTGTCCTTTTTCTTTTAATATTTCTTTTGATGTGATTATAAAATTTTCTAATGTTGCTGTTGTTTCAAACTTAGATATGTATTTTTGTTTATTTTCGTTTTCTATTCCTGTATTTTTCTTTTTATATGGTGGATTTGTTACAACAACATCTACTTTTATGTTTTTATCTATGTTTAGAATATCTTCATTTATTACTTCTATTTTATCTTGCAGGTTATTTAAGTCTATGTTCTTTTTTATTAAATCTGCCATTTCTGATTGTTTTTCTATACATATAATTTTTTTTGCTTCAGTTTTTCCTGATAATAGTATTGAAATAATCCCAGTTCCTGAACCTAAATCAGCTACTATGGAATCTTTTTTTATTTTTTTTGCAAAATTTGATAACAAAATACTATCCATTCCAAAGCAAAACCATTTTTTGTTTTGAATTATTTTTAATCCTTTGTATTGAAGATCTTCAATTTTTTCATTTTCTTCTAAATTCATTTAATCACCTTTATTTATTATAAACTAATTTTCAATTTATGTAAATATCTTGCATATAATACCTATAAGAGGTGTATATATATGGATAATAATTTAATAAAAAAAAGAGGTGAGTTCTACCCACACAAAAAAAATAAGTTTGACTTTAAAAGTTTTAAACATAATACATGTTGCTGTTTAAATGATGTTGAATGTTTTCTAAATGATTGTAATCGTTGCTATAAGTATCTAAAATTATATAAGTTGCTTAAATACTAGCTGATAATCTAAAAGACTTAGTACTAACATAAATATTTTCTTTAAATTTTCTGTAATTGATTCTATTATAATTATACGTTTTCAACTTTAAAAAGATGGCTAATTGCCATCTTTATTAATTACTTAAAACAAATTTATTTTACGAACTAATTAAGTTTTATAAACTCATTATAGCTACTAAACCTATTGCAAAGCGCCCTCCCCATAGTAATGTCCATAACATCGTTAAAGATGCATTTATGTAGTCTTTTTCAGCATTAGCTAATATAGTCAATAATATTCCTAATATTACAATTGCTAATATTATCAATAACGATGCTACCTCTCCTAGTGAACTAAAAACTTCAACAACCATCAAAATCATTACAAAAATTGAAAGTATTAACCGCACTTTAAAAATAGTTTCGTTATTCATTCTAAGCCTCCATTTATTTCTTTCATTATTTTATGAAAGTTTTTTAGAATGTATGAAGATATTATATCATATATTTACATAAAAAGTCAATTTGTTGTTCTTTCATATATTTCACTAAATTCTTGATTTTCTTGACCTTCTACTAATATTTTTACTTTTGCTACTTCTGTTAATTCTGTTAAAGTATTTACTATTGATTTTATCATATTTTCTTTTGTTTTATCTGTTTTTTCATAGTCTAAAATTCCGCTTGATAAATTTATAGTTACACAATCTTCTTCTATTGAAGTACCTAATATTATAGTATTTTGCGGAATTATTTTTTCTAATTTATCACTTGCTGGTCCTTCTATTAATAGTTCTAATAATTTTTGATATGGATTATTTACAACATCTCGTACATCTACTATTCTTGCTTCTGGCATTATTTCTTTTGTTTCTTTGTTTAAGTAATAGACTGTGACTATCGTGTTTCTTTTTTCTTCTTCCTCTTCACTTATTTCTTCTTCTGGAGTATATTCTTCCATTGTTTCTTGTTGAGTTGATTTTAATTTTTTTATTGTACACCAACCTACTATCAAGATAATTAAAAATAAAATAATAAATAATATTATATGTTTTTTGTTCTTCATATGTGCCTCCTTAAAGCTTGTTTTATTATATACTATTTCTTGTTTGTCCTAAATATAACTAAAAAAAGATAAATAATTTTAAAATCAAAATTATTTATCTTTTTTACTTATACTCTTAAAATTGCTCCTTTTAAAACAAGTCCGCAATATTAATAATAAAAATAGAATTATTCCTATTAATATTAATTTTTCATATATATATGATGATAACATATCAAAAAATCCCATCTTTTTTTGTTGTGTATTATTACTTTGTGGTGTACCATAGTTTCTTCTTCGTTGTTGGCTATAGTATGAAGAGGCTGTTGTAGTATTTCGTCTCGTATTTTGATTTATCATATTTTTTAACATAATGTTTTCTTGACGAAGCCTTTCGTATTCCTGCTTAGTTACATAATTTGTTGCTGTTTTTTTGTCATATTCTGCTCTTTTTCTTTCATCACTTAATACTTGGTATGCTTCATTAATCTCTTTAAATATATCTGCGTATAATTCTTTATTTTCTTGCCTTTGTAGATCAGGATGATACTTTTTTGCAAGCATTTTGAATACTCTATCTATAACCTCTTTTGAAGCATTTCTATTTACTTGTAAAATTTCATAATAATCTTTTCTCATATATTTCTCTTTTCTATTTTATTTTTTACTAGAAATTTTTTCTTTATTTTGTTCATTTTCTTTATCTAATGCTTTTTTATGTTTTTGTTTCTGTTCTAAATTATCTTTTGCAACTGTCATAAGTAATTTTATTCTATTTGCTTGGTTTGATTCACTTGCTCCTGGATCATAGTCTACTGGTGAAATGTTTGCTTCTGGGAATTTTTCACGTATTGTTTTTATTACACCTTTTCCTACAACATGATTTGGCAAACAAGCAAATGGCTGTACACATATAATATTTGGTATTCCATTTTCTATGTATTCTATCATTTCTGCTGTTAAAAACCAACCTTCACCTGTTTGGTTTCCTATTGATAGCACATCTTTTACTTTTTTTTCTAAGTGCCATATATCACATGGTAATAAATAGTTTTTATTAGAATTATAAAGTGCTTTTCTAACATCTTTTTCAAATAGTTCAACTAATTTGATTCCTAATTTACTTATTTTTGAAGATGTTTTATTTGTATTTAATAAACTATTAAATGTAATTTTGTGTGTTAACATGAATTTTGCAAATCCCATAAAGTCTGGAAGGATTACTTCTGCACCTTCTTTTTCAAGTAAATCTGCTACGAAATTATTTCCAAATGGATGATATTTTATTAATACTTCACCAACTATTCCAACTTTTGGTTTTTCTTTTGATGTGTCTAATTCAATTTTTTCAAAGTCTTCAACAATATCATAAATAGCTTTTTTAAATTCTTTACTATTAGATTTTCCAACTAGTTTTTTACATTTTTTCATCCATTTGTTGAAAAGTTTTTTAGTTTCACCTTTTTTTACTTCATATGCTCTATTTTTTGTTAGCATTTTTTGTAATAGGTCACCATATACTATACATTTAATTAGTCCTTCCATAAGTGGAATTGTTAATTTGAACCCTGGATTTTTTTCCATTCCTACTAAGTTAAATGAAATTACTGGTACTTGTGAAAATCCTGCATCTTTAAGTGCTTTTCTAATAAACCCTATATAGTTTGTTGCTCTACATCCTCCACCTGTTTGTGACATTATTAGAGCTGTTTTATTTACATCATATTTTCCAGATTCTAATGCTTCTATCATTTGCCCTGTTGTTAATATTGATGGATAACATGCATCATTATTGACATATTTTAGTCCTGTTTCTACAGTTTTTTGTGTACATTTGTCTAGTAATTTTACTTTATACCCATGTGCGTTCAACATAGCCTCTAATAATTCAAAATGAATTGGTGCCATTTGTGGAATTAATATTGTATATTTTTCTCTCATTTCTTTAGTGAACATTTTTTTATTAAGTCCATAATTACCAGATGCTTTTTCTTCACGTTTTTCTTTTATACGTTTATTCATACTTGCAAGTAATGAACGTATACGTATTCTGACTGCGCCTAGGTTATTTACTTCATCTATTTTAATAAGTGTATACATTTTATTGTAACTTGATAAGATCTCTTCAACTTGATCTGTTGTAACTGCATCCACTCCACAACCAAATGAATTAAGTTGAACAAGTTCTAAGCAATCTGTTCTTCCAACAAAGTCAGCTGCTGCATATAAACGTGCATGGAATACCCATTGATCTACAACTCTAATTGGACGCTTTGCCTCTGCTTTATCACTTACACTATCTTCTGTTAAAACACACATTCCTAAAGATGTAATTAATGTATCTATTCCATGGTTTATTTCTGGATCAACATGATAAGGTCTTCCAGATAGAACAATTCCTCGTAAGTCGTGCTGTTTCATGTATTTAATTGTTTCTGTTCCCTTATTTCTTATGTCTTGTTTGCATTTCTGATATTCTTTTTCCGCTTCTTGTGCTGCTTTTGTTAATTCTGCTTTAGTAAAGTTATATTCTTTAAATTCTGGTAATTCCATAACTTTTTTTACTAAATTTTTAACATCAAATGGCAAGAATGGATTAATAAATTTTACATCACCTTGTTTTAGTCCTTCTACATTGTTTTTCAATACTTCAGAATATGAAATAACAATTGGACAATTGTAGTGGTTATCTGCTCCTTCATATTCTTTTCTTGAATAAGGCATACATGGATAAAATATTGTTTTTATTCCTTTTTCTAATAAGCTTTCAATATGCCCATGTGATAATTTTGCAGGATAACATACTGATTCTGATGGCATTGATTCCATGCCTTTTTCATATATTTTTCTTGTACTCTTTTCTGATATTATAACTCTAAACCCTAGACTTGTTAGAAAAGTAAACCAAAACGGATAGTCTTCATACATATTTAATACTCTAGGTATTCCAATTGTTCCACGTTTTGCTTTCTTTTCTTCTAGTGGTTCATAATTAAATATCCTTTCATATTTGTATTGTACTAAATTTGGTAAATCTTTTGATTTTGTAACAATTCCTGCACCTTTTTCGCATCTATTTCCAGATACATGAATTGCCCCATTACTAAATCTATTTACTGTTAATTTACAGTGATTCTCACATCTATTGCAACGTGTATGTGTTATTTTTATTTCTAAATTATCTAATTCGTCATCTTTTAAAATAGTTGATGTATATTCCATATCTAAATTTGATTCATATTGTTCTTTTGCAAGTAATGCCATTCCATAAGCACCCATAAGCCCAGCTATATCTGGTCTAACTACATTTTTTCCAACTATTTTTTCAAATGCTCTTAAAACTGCATCATTATAGAATGTTCCACCTTGAACAACTATGTGCTCTCCTAAAGTTTCAACGTCTCTAACTTTCATAACTTTTTGTATAGCATTTTTTATTACTGAATATGAAAGTCCACTTGAAATATCTCCTACTGTATAACCTTCTTTTTGTGCTTGTTTTATTTTTGAGTTCATGAATACTGTACATCTTGACCCTAAATCAACAGGTCTTTTTGCATCTATTGCTGATTTTACAAATTCTTCAATTCTAAGATTTAAGCTTTTTGCAAATGTTTCAATAAATGATCCACAACCTGATGAACATGCCTCATTTAGCATTATATTATCTATTGCACCATTTTTTAGTTTTATATATTTCATATCTTGCCCACCAATGTCAACAATACTTGTTACATCTGGTTCAAATTGTTTTGCTGCTGTATAATGGGCAATTGTTTCAATTTCATTTAAGTCTACTTTTAGTGCTGTTTGAATAAGCTTTTCTCCATATCCTGTAACACCACTATAACGCAATTTAGCTTTTGAAGGAATTACTGAATATAATTCTTTTAGCATTTTTATAACACTTTGTAGTGGGTTTCCTTCGTTGTTAGCATACATTGAATATAGTAAGTTTGCTTCATTATCGATTAAAACAACTTTTGTTGTTGTTGATCCTGCATCTATACCAATGTAGCAGTCTCCTTCATAATCTGCTATATCTTTTTTTATTACTTTTGCTTTGTCATGTCTATTTTTGAATTTATTATATTCATGTTTATTTTCAAATAATGGTTCTAATGGCTGAGTTGTATTATCTTGTGAGTTACGTAAGTTTTGTATTTTTTCTTTTAACTCTTCAACTGTTATAGGTTTTGTTTTTATTGAATCAAGTGCTGCACCTTTTGCAACTAGCAAATGTGCTTCTTCTGGTACTATTATTTCACTTTTCTTTAATTTTAATGTTTCTATAAATCTTTTTCTTAATTCAGATAAATAGTTTAAAGGTCCTCCTAAGAATGCAACATTTCCTCTTATAGGTCTTCCACATGCTAATCCACTTATTGTTTGATTTACTACTGCTTGAAATATAGAAGCGGCAATGTCTTCTTTTGCTGCTCCTTCATTTATTAATGGTTGTACGTCTGTTTTGGCAAATACTCCACATCTTGAAGCAATTGGATAAATTGTGGTATATGTTTTGGCAAGTTCATTTAATCCTGCTGTATCAGTGTTTAATAAAGATGCCATTTGATCTAAAAATGCACCTGTACCTCCAGCACATGTTCCATTCATTCTTTGTTCAATTGATTTGTCAAAATATATTATTTTTGCATCTTCTCCACCAAGTTCTATAACTACATCTGTTTCAGGCATATATTTTTCAACTACACGTTTACAAGAGACCACTTCTTGAATAAAATTAACTTCTAGAAATTTTGCAGCTGACATTGCTCCTGAACCAGTTAATGCTATTGTATATTTGTTTTCTGGATACTTTTCTATTAATTCTTCTAACACATTACATACTGTATTTTTTGTGTCTGAATAATGTCTTCTGTATTCATTATAAATAACCTCTTGGTTTGAGTTCATAACAATTATTTTTACAGTTGTTGAACCCACATCAAGACCTACATTTAATAACTCTGTCATTTAATTTAAAGTCTCCTTTTCTCCCTAACTTTTCTATGTCTTTTTGGGTATTATCAAACCTTTTCCCCTTCTTGTATTTTATATTTATTTTAGCTTTTTGTCAACCAGATTTGAAAGGTAAATACTAGCAATTCAATTTTATAATTTGTTGAATTTTTCTTTTTTTTGTGTTACTATTAAATAGAAATTTGTAATTTGGAGATTTTTATGGATAAAAATTATTATGATATTTTAGAAATTAATAAAAATGCTTCTCAAGAAATAGTTGAAAAAGCTTATAAAACATTAGCTAAAAAATATCATCCAGATTTACAAGAAGGTGAAAAAAAGAAAGAGTATGAAGAAAAACTAAAGATAATAAATGAGGCTTATGAAGTACTTTCAGATCCTGAAAAGCGTAAATCATATGATAGTACATTACATGAAAATACTGTTTCACAAGAAGAATATGAAAATTTACAAGAAAAGGTTAGACGCATGGAACAAGATCAATCTACTCAAAGAGCTAACCCAGATATAGATCTTAGTTCTTTTAATTCATCACGTCCTTCACAAAAAGTTTATTCTAATCGACAACGACCTCAACAACAGCCTCAGCAACAATATCAACAACCAATGCAAAATATTACTCAAGAACAGTATAATGAACAATTGAGAAGGCAAGCTGAATTTCAACAACAGCAACTTAACAACGCTGTAGATAGAGCTTTTAAACAGGCATATATTAATGATTTAAGGCGTAGAGGTGTTAAAATAAAACGCAAAAAGACATTAAAAGACTATTTAACTATTTTGATTACTATTATTGTTATTATTATTGTTCTTGCTATTTTATGGCATATACCTTTTATTCATGATTCAATTGTTGAATTATATAATGAAAATGAAGTTTTTCGTATTTTTGCAAATATTTTTCTAAGTTTTTTTAAACTTTTTAAGAAATAGATTTCAATAAAAAGAGAATTTTATACCACCATAATGGTAAAAATTCTCCTTTTTATTAAAGTTTTGTATTTATTTTATTGGTAAAATTCAATAGTATATGTATTATCTGTTAAATTTAATGTTACATATGCTCTATATGTTACGACTCCTTCTTTTTTCATATAGAAATCTAAATATAAATTATTGTCTTGCTCATATTGTTGCCCCAATTTTATTTCATCAATATCTACATATCCTTTTTTATATGCTTGTTCTTTAATGCTTAAATATAGTTTATCTTTATCTACAATTTTTCCTTCAACTTCTTGTGGTAATTCATCAAATTTCCAGTCTAACCTTTCATTTATTTCTTCAGTAGTTGCTTCTCTTCCCGCCATATCAGCATTATATAATTCTTCTGCCTTTTCTTCATCTGTTTTAGTGTTATCTTCAATTATAATATTATTTTCAACTATATTTTCTTCATTATTTGTCGGAGTATTTCTTCTAAAAATAATTAATGTCACAGCAACAATTAATAAAATTATGATAACAGCAATTATTATATAAATATACTTTTTTTTCATCTTTGTGCTTTCCTTTCTATACTTTACTTACTAAATATCCAAAAGTTGTGTCCACTTTGGGTAATTTCCTCTGGTGTAAAAGTCCTATCATCATATCCTTTACCTGCTGGTGGAGGACCTGCATTATTCCAGTTTGGATCTTTTACTATTATGTTATTATTTGCATCTGCCTTATATAAACATATAACATGCCCATGCATTGTAAATAATCCTGGACCTTGTGTTGATATAACTTCCTTTCCTTCTTTTAATGCTTGAAGAACAGCATCAATTGATTCAGTATGTTCACATTTTAATCCATACTTTTCAGCTGCAGCTGTAAAGTATTCCCAACTTACTCCCACTGATGTAACATAAGCTCCGATTAGTCCATCCCCAAGCTTCTACAGGATTAACTTCCTGTCCTGTTAAATCTGATATAATCATTGCCATAGCTGTAGGTCCACATCCAGCACTTTCAAAGGTTTTTCCCCCTCCATATAGAGCATCTTTATATGGGCTATCTGGTTTATTTTGATAAAATTGATATCCCTTTTCTCCTGGTGGTTGTGAGCTATTATTTCCAGCATTAGCAGGAGCTGAAAATGCAGTCTCTGTAGTTTGTACTATTACATTTTGATCTCCTCTTCTTACTATCTGCCAAAACATTGCAAGAAGTATAATTGCAATTGCTATAATTCCTGCAATCAAAAACACTTTTGCACCTATTAAATGCATTACTAATTTTACAGCTGACTTGGCTGCTATTTTTCCTGCTTTTAAACCTGTATTTAATAATTTTTTTTCTAGATCTGCCATAATAATTCCCTCTTCTCTTTATTCCATAACTACATGTGGAAAAGAAATTCTGAATTCCATATCTTGCTGTAATTTCATTATTAGTCTAAAATCCATTTTAAATGGTTCTTTTTCAGTTATGTCGGTTAGCTTTACAGTTATTATATATACATCTCCTTCTTTATATGAATCTTCTATTGAATATTCATAATATTGTTTATATGTGTCTCTCATGTATTTTTCAAAATCGTCTTGTGAGGCATAATTATTTTTTTTGTATTCTTCATTTAAAATTGAATACATTGTTCTATAATCTCTACTATTCATCATCTTTATAACTCTATCAACATTCATAGAAATCTTATTCAAATCTTCTGAATTATTATATTTATCTATAACATCTTGTGAAGGAGTTGTATAATTATCAAGTTTGATTGTATAATCTAATAATCCATCATTTGTTGTAAAAGTATACATATTTTCATATATATCATTACATAAGTATTTATTTTGATCAACTTTATATTTTTGTAATGCTAATGTTGTAATATAGTCTTTGTTTGCTTGTACATATTTTAAATATTCTTCTTGTGTTCCAAACCTTTTCTCTCTATATTCTTTGTCTAAATATTCAAATGCTATCTCAGGTTTTGCTAGTGCCATTTTTTTATACATGTTTATATATTGAGTAATAATGTATTCATCATTTACTTCTATCGGAATATATTTATTATTATCGTTTTGTTCTATTTGTGTTATTTGAACTTCTTTTTCTAAGTCTTCTATACTATTAATTTGTTTGTTTATCGGCTCTATTGAAAATGCTTCATTTTGATTGTCTAAGTTTACAATTATATTTATATCACCTATATAATTATTTTTTAATCCTGTTATAAATCCTGAAACTAAATATCTTTCAATATTATTGTTACTATCGACTTTCATTTTAGTTGGAACAAATAAAGCTTTTTCATTTATAGTTACTATTTTGTCTATGACATTTTCTGTTGTTATATCGTTTTCTTTTATATAGTCTGTTGATAGAAGGTGATATACTGCCTCTTTTGCTTGATTTGTAATGTTTTTTATTCTATTTCCACTTTCATCTGTTGTATAGTAAAGTGAACTATTTTGATTAATTATGTCATAATATCTACTTATACAATTTACTATATTAAACATCTTTTTGGGGTCTTTTATATTTATATAACCTTCTTCAACAATTTCCTCTTGTTCAGGTTGCTGTTCAACAACTTCTTCTTTTCTGTTTGCTATCAATAATATTGTTATTACGAGTAATACTAGTATTATAAAAACAATTATTAAATATTTGAATTTTTTCATAAAATCCTCCTAGTTTATTTTCCTTTATATTGATCATAGTATTTTTGAGCCGCATCAATTCTTGTTTGATTACGTGGAATACTTGGTCTCTCAAATCCTGCACAGAACGCTGTTGTAGCTTCTGCAATGTCTGTAGATGTCTTCCATGTTTTTTCATAAGATTCACATCCTGCAAATCCATATTCAGCATATCCATCACAACCCCCATTAGGATCTAATTCTGCTAATAAAAATTCTATTTGGAGATCTTCATTACTTGGATCAACCCCTTTAGATTTCGCATAAGCTTCAAGTTGATCTCTTCTTGTATGAGACCATTGACAAAGTCCATATCCTACTCCAGATCCTGCTTCTTGTAAGTCAGGTTGGAAATTAGATTCTCCTTCTATATTTCCCATTACTGCTGCTGTTGCAATATCTGAATATCCTTTTCCTTTTAATGCGTTCCATACTTTTTCTTGTACATTTCCACCTGTTATATTTGTTCCATTACTATTTTTATCTTTCATATCCTCTGGTGCATACTCGTTAAATTTTAATTTTGATAATCCATAGTTTGCAACATCTCTACCTGCATATGATACATATTTCATTATATCAATCTCATTAACTGTTGACTCATGCATTTCCAAAAATTCTTCAAGCCATGGGATAAACATTTTTCTTTTAGCTGAGTATTTTTCTGTATCACCATATACATCAACAAATTTTTGTGCATTTCCTGATACATGATCTGCTCCTGTTATATATTCATATGTAATTTTTCTTATTGTTGTATTTGTAGTTGTGTCTGTACTAGTTTGAACCAATGGAATAATTGTTTTTTCTTTCTTCTTTTCCTCTTTAGTGTCTTTCGTTTCTTTCTTATTAACTTTCATTAATAAGTCTACAGTATCTCCGTCTTTAAAATCCTTCCTACCGAGTGCACTATCTTTGGTATATTTAATAAACCAACAATCTACAAACACCGGCTCTACTGTTTGTGTTACTTCATCTTTAACACTTACTGTAGTTGTAGTAGTTTCTCCTGTTCCTATTTCAGCTCCTTCGCCTACTTCTAGTCCTGTTGATGTGGTTTGCGTAGTTGTAGTTTCTGTTGTTGTAATTTTATCTTGCACTCCTATAACATATTCACTATTTATCGCAATGTTGGCCATTTCATGTGTGAAACGAATATCATTTGTATTTACTTGAATATCTAATAGTAATGAAAGAGGCATTGAATATCTGTGTAATGCTTTTCTAAATTCTATTGAATCTCCTTCATTTATTACTACTTTTCCGTCTTCGTAACCCCAAGAAGGTACAATTACATTAAAGTTTTCGTCTAATGTAAATACATGTAATGCTCTTTCATCATTCTTTTGTACTAATTCTGCATATATATCTTTTGGTACAAATGATAAATTATATATTTTAGATTCAACTGATTGTATTTCGTCTTCATTATCTTCTGGTTTTTCAAAGTGTCCATATGCAGTTTGTGAAGTATCTCCTGATTTTGGTCCCCATACCCATCCATATTTTTCAAATATTTTTACTACTTCAGAATCTTCTGTTATTAGTGCTTTTTTATCATTTTCATTTGCTATTTTTTCTGGATCTCTTTGTAGATATTCTTTTTCTGTTTCACTTTTTGGTGTTTCACCTTGTACTATTGGATTTACAAATGGGTTTAAATCAACTGCTCTACCTGTTGCATGTGTTCCACCTTCTTTATAATAGTATGAATATGTGTTGTTATCTCTTTGTGAAGTTTTTAATATTTCTGTTATTCCTCTTAATGTTGTTGAATGGTTTTGTTTTGGTGCAGTTACACCATTGCCATTACTTGTATTGTTTTTATTAGAATTTGTTTTATTACCACCACTAGTTTCGTTGCCTTTTTTACTAGTATTATTACTGTTTTTATTAGTGCTGTTATTATTTTTACTATTATTTTTGTTATTGTTATTAGAATTGTTATTATTGTTAAAACTATTACTGTTATTTTTATTATTCTTTCCACCTGTTAAGAAGTCAAATATACCTGTTCCTGGCTTATCATTCATTTGATTTCCGTTTTTAGCTGTGTTTTGTGCTCTTGATGTTGATATATAATTTCTATCAGCTCTATAATAATATTCTACTGGTTGCATATTTTCTATTGGATAACTGATATTGTACAATTCTTGGAAAATATTTAAAACATCATTTGCAACATTTTTATCAACTATCATTTGACCTGTTGTAATATTTCCCCAATAATTTAAATATGGTATTTTTAAGAATTTAAATTCTGAAAAGTCTCCTGCTACATTACCACTTGCTAATTTTATTCTTGCTTGAACAGCTTCTGGAACATCTTCACTTGTTCCTAATCCTTCTTCATGTCTGTCTTCTAAATCTGTTCCGCCTTCTTTACCTAGGTTTTCATTAAATTCTCCTGGATTTTTATTAGGTGTTGCTCTTCTCATTGAGACAGCTCCTTGGAAGGCATGTTCTGGGTCACCTTCTTCTATTGTTGTTGAATTTAAAAAGTATGCTGTGTCTGATCCTATACTTCCAATAGCTGCATTTTTTATACGATATATTCCAATTTCACTTCCAAATGGTGTACTACAACCAACACTAGGTGCAGGCGTTTGTATCGCTGTTGTTGATCCTGCATTATACCATTGATCTTGTCCATCAGCAGATTTTCCTCCATACATTTGTACGTGTCCAGAATATAGTACTATATCGCCTGGTTGTGCAGCATCTCTACTTGCAACTGGATCACACCAATCAGCTGCATCTAGTTCTGCTTTCATACCTGATCCACACATTCTTGTTTGCATGTCTAATCCTAATTCATTTAATACCCAGTCAACATATATTGAACATACACATGTTGTTCTTCCTGCTTGTTCTGATTCTTCAATTGTAAGAGATGGATTGTTTCCATATGTATATTTTTTGTCTTCCATTATTTTATGTACTTTTTTTGCTGCTCCAATAACATCTAGTTTATTTGAATCTTGACCACCATTTGAAGCATTTCCTAAATAATCACTAATACCTTGAGCGATTCTTCTTGCTGCTTCTTGTATATATTCATCACTATTAAGATATGCCGCTTCTGAAGGGTTAGATATATATCCTCCTTCATAAAGTATACAAGGACATTTAGCATGTGCTGGCAAATAATCATCACGCTCTACAGTTTTACTATAAGCAATATTAGGCATTCCTGCTAAATTGTTTTTAATAATCTCCGCAAATTTTTCAGATTCTTTTGCTTCATTTGATGGTGTTTTATCACGTTTAGCAGGGTCTCCATCAGACCAAAGTCCATCAACTGTATAAACACCTTCTCCTGCATCGTAATCACGATAACTACTCCAATATAACTCTGAACCAGTTGATGAGCTTCCTCCTGAGTTATGGTGTATAGACATAGCTAAGTCTGGATTTTTAGCATTTGTTGCTGGTCCTAAATTCTTTAAGCTTGAAGCATCTAAATTACTTAGAAGTTTAACATTTTGTAAGTCTGCCTCATCTGTATGTGTTATATATGCAGTAAATCCACTGCTATTTAAATTTCTTACAACTTGACCTGCAAGCTTTTGATTTACTCTTGCCTCTTCTACAGTATTTCCATTACTATCAGTTCCTGTTGCTCCTGGGTCATATCCAACACTATGTCCACAGTTAATAACTACTACTTTTCCTCCTCCTGATGAAGATCCGCCTGATGAAGATCCACCTGATGATGTTCCGCCTGATGATGTTCCGCCTCCACCACTAGTGATTTTACTTTTTATATTATTATATAATGTTTTTGTTCCTGCAGCTGTAGGGTGTAAACCATCTCCCTCATATTCTATATTATCTGAGTAAACATCTATTACCGTAACATAGTTTAATCCAAGTTGACCTATTTTTGAATTGTATTGATCCCATGCACTTTGATTTACTCCTTTTTTAATTGGTAATATTTTGTCTACAAATATTTTTGCACTTGGATAAGAACTATGTAATTTTTCCAATACTTTTTTTAGATTATTTATACTTTGATCTGGTGATTCATAATCATTAGCCCCTAACATTACATTAATTCCTTTTACATCGTTAACTCCTGTTAACGAACTACTATTTTGAACCCAGTATGATGAGCCTGCTCCTATTTTTGCCTTAACAGTGCAGTTTTGTGCATCAATTACATTATAATCCTTTATAGCTTGTGTTATAGAATCTCCTACAAATAGGAAATTGTCTAAACTTGAAACACTTCCTCCTGACCCTGTATTTACTGCTGGTGATGAAGCACCTGCAAGTGTTCCATAACCTTCTACATAGTCAACTTGGGCTCCAGCTGTATTTCCTTTTACATAATCTGCTGAAAATAAGTTTAATGGATCATATACTTCACCATCCATTCTAATTTCAAAGTGACAGTGTGGTCCTGTTGAGTTACCTGTTGATCCAGCTAATGCTATTACCTCTCCTTGTTTTACTTGTTGTCCAACTGTAACTTTTATTTCTGAATTATGTCCATATCTTGAAATCATATTCTTGCCAGCTACTGTTCCATGATCTATTTCTACAAGGTTTCCATATCCTCCTGACTCTCCTGCAACAGTTACTGTTCCATCTGCTGTAGCTAATATTGGAGTTCCGGTAGGACATGCTATATCCATACCTCCATGGTTTGTAGATCCTACTCCTCCAGGACTAGATCTTCCACCTACTATAGATGTTATGTTTCCTGCTCTATCTTCTGGTGTGTCTTGTCCTTGTACTGGCCATATAAAACTTCCACTATATGATGAACCTGTTGAACTTCCTCCTCCTGATTGGTGGATTCCTGATAGATCACTTACATCTATTCCTTCTCCAAAGTTTGGAAATTTAGTTGAAATATCTGCTCTTATCATTGTTTTTAGTTCATCAACTGTTATATTATATCTCTTAAATCTTGCTTTATCTGTATTTATTATATCTTGTAATTTTTCATCAATATCATCCACAAAATTTAAATAATATCCATCTTTTTTGGTTCCACATATTTTTATAAGACTTGTATAATCTATAGAATTATCTTCTTCTTCTCCTGATTCCTGATTGTTTCCTGTGGTTCCATCTAATAAAAATACTTCTGCATAATCTGGTATTTTTCCTACATCTTCTGCATTCATATACAAGTCTATGAATTCATCTACTCCTTCTTTAAAAGTACTTTTATTTGGTCCACTTCCATAGTCTTCTACTGTGTATATTTGATCTCCTATTCTTACTCTATCTCCCATTTTTATTCCATGTCTATCTGTTTTTTCAGGGTTATCAAGTGCATCTATGTCTATTGCCGCTGTATGATATGGCTTTGCTTCAGCACCACTTGCTGTAGCTGTTGTTCCAAAGTTACCTGCACCATCATCATTGTCAGCGAATGTGTATGTTGTTACTCTGTATTCTCCTAAACTTCTTCCTGCATTTGCTTCTGATCCTGCTGGTTCAGCATAAACAATATTACCTATTATAGGTGAAAATGGTATAGTGAACATAATCAGTGCATTAGTTAATGCCAAAATATTTATTATTAGTGTTTTTACTTTTCTTATTACTGCTGAATATTTCTTCATATTGATTCACCACCTTTATTATATTTCTACTTCTATATTAATTAGTCCAGATCTTTCTTTAAATAATTTTCCGATTTTAAATTTTGTAAATTCTAATTCATTTCTATATGCAACTTCAAACCTTAGAGTGTTAGTTTTATCTTCTCCGGGGTTAACTTTCAGGTTCTCCATAGCTATTTCTGATACATTTGATGGGAAATTAATTCCATTTTTATCTTCTATTGTTATTGCTCTTTCGTCTTCTTTTAAGTCAATATATACTTTTTTTTCACTTGTATTTGTTACTATAAAGTTTAATTCTGTATAATTTATATAGTAATCTATATAATTTACTTTTACTAATACTTTGGATTTGTTTGCCTCTTTTCCTATTTCTTCTCTTTTTACAAATCCTCCTATATACAATTTTTCTCCTCTTACTGTGTAGTAGTCTTGCAGGTAATCAGTAGTTTGATAAACTCCTGAATCTGCTGCATCATCTCTTATTTGTACTTGATATGTAGTGTCATTCCATGATTGAAATTTACATGTTTTTTTTGTTGAAAAATAATTATTGCAATATCCTTGTATAAATACATCAATGTTTGGGTATAATACTTCTTTGCAATCGTCTCCTAACATGTTATATGCTTGCTCATAATTTTTTTCATTAAGAAAATTAACAAATTTATTTAATACTTCTACTTCGCCTTTATATAGACTTTCTGGTCTATATTCTCCTGTTATTACTGAATAGTCTTTTTCATAATCTGCAGATTCTCCAATCGACAGCTCTTCTTTTTCTCTTTGTTTTTTTGCTAAGGTATTAAATGTTTGCAATATAGCAAAACCCATGACAACTGCAATTATTGTATAAAATATTTGTTTTTTAAATTGATTAAAAAATCTTCTTATTCTTTCCATATTCTTTACCTCTCAATTTTAACTATTTAGTTATGTTTGATTATTGTTTTGGTTACCATTTCCTGTACCTAAAAGTTTTCCAACGTCTATTCCTGTTTTCTTTTCTACGTCATGATAATCACCTAGTAATTTCATAAATTTAGCTTGATCTTCTTTTTTAGGTAATTGACTTGATATTATTTTTGATAAATTAGCAAGTCTTTCTGGGTCTGTAAAATCTTCTAATGATGTAATTGAACCTAGTTTTGCTACTGTTGCCGCCTGTTGTGCAGTTAAGTCGTTTTTATCTTGTAATTTAACTGCTTTTGCAAGACTTTCATTATCATTGATACCATATCTTTTAATTGCAAGTGCTTGTTGCATTTTTTCTCTAACGTCTTCTCCTTCAAATTTACTTTGGAAGAATTCTTTGTTTTCTGAGCTATTCATAAATGCTTTTTCAATTTTTTCATTTTGCTTTCTTGTATATTCTTGTTTAGAATAGTATCCTTTTTTGAAATCTCCTGTAAATCTTTTTCCCATTGTTCTTGCTCCTGTTATTGCACGCATTCCTAAGTTTCCTGTTGCACGTCCAAGTGCTCCTCCTGACGCTGCACCAAGTCCTGCATATTTTAACGCTCCTTTTAGTCCTTCTCCACTTGCTAATCCTGCTGCTAATCCCATTGTTCCTAATGTTGCTGCTCCTGCTAATCCTAGAGCATTTCTAACTCCAAATTTAGCTGCCCCAACTGCAAGTTTCTTATAGTTATCTTTATTGAAATACCTACCTGCTGCTCTTTTTATACCTCGTATAACACTTCTTCCTTTTTTCTTTGATGGCTGTGAATTTCCTGCTATTTGTGCTGTATTTGCACTTCCATTTAATTGTTCTGGTTCTGAGTTATTATCATTTTTATTGTTATCTCCTTCAATACTTTTTGTATCTTCATCATCATCTTCTCCGTCTGTTCCATTTAATATTTTGTCTGCCTCTTCATCATCCTCATCTTCTGAAAATCTGCTTGTATCTCCAATGCTTTCGTCTTTATCTCCAAATAATTTTTGGTTAGATTCTTCATCATCTGATCCTTCTGAGTTTCCTGAATTTTCTGAATTATCTGAATCATCTGAATCATTTGAGCTTCCTGAACTATTTAAACTTAATGGTGTATTTGAATTGTCATCACTACTAGAATTATTATTATTTCTTCCGCTATCAAAACTTTTTACACTTGCATTTGCACTATCATCTTTTATTTCTTGTTGTCTTATACTTGAATCATTTCCTCCGTCATTTCCATTTTTTGAATTACTAGATTTTGAAATTAATCTTTTTGTTGATCTTGTTGCTCTATCTATAAGGTTTAGTCCTTGTGAGAATAATGCTCCTGCTGTAAATGCACTAGGTGCTAAGCCTCCACCTTCACCTTTAACTCCAAACATATTTCTTATGAATCCTTCTGCTTCCATAATAAATGATAATGCTATTATTCCATATATTATGTTGCTTTCCGCAAAGTCTATTGCTGCTCCTACTAATACTACATATAACATTAAATGGATTATCTGTATCAATAAGTTAAATAAATATTCTTTAAACCAATAGTCAAAAGCTTGAGCTTTTCCATTCATTTTATCAATCGGGTATGTTAATGCAACCATTGGTGATATTACTGTTAGAAATGCCATATACACTAATCTTCTTAAATATTTGAATGTAAACATTACTGTGTATATTACTAATATTAGATACATTAGTGCATATCCAAATTTATCTAAATAACCTGTTTCTTCATCTTCTTGAGCATTTCTATTCTGTGATTCTTTTAATCTTACTACTCTGAAAAATTCATCTTCAACTAAAGATGTTGATCCTTGATTATTATTTCCTCCATTTTGGTTTGATGATCCTCCTTGTATTTGTGTATATACTGCTTTACCCATAGCTGTTGATAAATCTTGAGTCACTGTTAATAGCCCTAACATTAAATAATGGATTAAAAATACTAAAAGCATTGCCATTGCCCAATCTTTTAACATTGTTTTGTATTTTGCTAATTCTTCACTTGCACTAGATATTAATATTCTGATACCTATATATAATAATACTATTAACAGTCCTACTACAGCTATGTTTCTTAATGCTACATACCATTTTGAAACGATTGGTGATATTATAACAGCACTATTGGCTAAAGATGAAACATCTACATCTTCACCATTTTGGTCTTTTATTGTTTTTCCATTTAGGATTTGCATAACTTTATTTCTTCTTTCAGTACTTCCCGCTGGAGAATTTGCTATATCTTTTACAATTTGCCCTAGATACCACAAATCTTTTTGTTCTTCTGTATTAGTTATTCCATATACTTCTGATAATAATTTTGAGTATTCTTGATCATCTGCTGAAGGGTAATCTGCATATGATAATAAGTATGTATATTGCTCTTCAAAGTTACTTCCAGGATTTAAAAAGTTAATATCTAATGCTGGTACTTTATTTGCAAATATTGCTGCTGGTGTATAACAGATAATTGGAGAAGGTTGCTTTTCAAACACTTCTCTCAAGTCTCCCCAATAACTCTCCATGGCTTCCTTTGTTATTCTTGATCCGTACAACTCCTACAGCCATACCAGCTACAATTGCTCCAACAAGGTTTACTCCAGGTATAAATAATATTATAGTTCCCGCAATTGCTGAAACAGTTGCAACATGTCCTAGTTCTCCTAATCCATATTGTCCTGCATATTCTCCTATTGCATCAAAACCACTAACATCACCATCTTCTGCCGCTATTTTTTCCCACATACTTCTTTTAGTAACAGCTACAGGACTACCTGGCATCATTATTCGTTGCATAAGATTCATTAAACCATCACCTATTGAACATACTAAGTCTCCAACTGGATTCATTAGCTCTCCTATCCAATCTCCTTTTTTTGCATATGAATAATTTGGTACTATGAAATTAAACAGTATAAGGAAAATTAATATTATAAATATACTTTTTCCTGTTTTTGCTTCTATGAATTTTTTCATATTTTTCCCTTTCTATTTTTATTTATCTACTAGTACGTATTGATCCATTGTTATCTTCGTCACTATCTCCATCGGTATCGTCTATGTTAGTTGGTCTATGGTTTCCTATAACATTCTTTCTTATAGGTCTTCCATCCCTATCTAGTTTAATACTTCCAACTTCTCTTGTTTCATCTATATTTCTTCTGTTTCTCTCTTTTTGTTCCAATTTTCTTTGTTTAGCTCTTTCTTCCTTCTCTTTTCTTTCTGCCTCATTTTTAGCTTTTCTTTCTCTCTCTTCTTCTTCTTTTTTCTTGTCTTTAATTCTTTGTTCTTCTTTTCTTTGTAATTCTTGTACTCTCTTTCTTGTTTCTTCTTCCATTCTCTTTTGGTCATTTAATCTATCTGTTGCTTTTCTTGCTGCTTTTTCAGATTCTCTTTGTAATCTATCTGCTTCTGCATTGAATTTGCTTCTATCACTTGAATTATCAGCTGTTATTGCTTTATTTCTTGTATTATATGCTTGTGCTTTTAATCTTTCTGCTTCTTTTCTCAATATTTCTGCTTCTGTTCCTTTATTTTTTGCTTCTTGATTTAATTTTTCTATTCCAACATTAGGATCTCTTGATGAATTTGCTTTTCTAATTATTTCTTCTACATTTTCTGTATGTGTTGAGCTATCTGTATTATCTATGATTATTGTTCTATTATTATCTTCTCCTAATGTATCATTATTTGTTGATGGTTCTCCAATATCTTTTGTAATTACTTTTATATTATCTTCTTTATCTCCTATTATATTGTTTTGATTTGCTGTATTACTTTGTGCTACAGTTGCAATCATACTGTCACTAATTGATAATCTTCTTTGTGGAGTTCCACTATTAGTAGGTTTACTTTCTAGATTTACATCACTAGAATTACTTTGGACTGAACTATTTTCTGATATTCTTTCAATTTGATCTTGTATATTATTGTTTCCTGGATCAACTGTTCTAATGTTTTCTGCAGCGTCATTTAATGCTCTTGTACTTAATCCTGTTTCTTTTCCTATTGAATGATATTGGTCTAAGTAACTCATAACTGTTAATTGATCCATTCTATTTGGTAGTTGCTTAGATATCATATGCATTATTTTTGCACGTTTTTCTGGATCTATTAAGTCTTGTCTTGATATACTATTTCCTAATTTTGCTACTGTTGCTGTTTGTTGTGCTGTTAATCCATATTTATCTTGTATATCTATTGCTTTATTTAATTGATTTAAATCATTTATTCCATATCTCTTTAGCTGTAGTGCTTGTTGCATTTTTTCTCTATAATTATCTCCATAATTATCTTTGAAGAAGTTTATTGATTCTCTATCTCTTAAGAATTCTCTTGCTATTCTAGCATTTTC
>CANQQF010000018.1 GCA_947625985.1 uncultured Clostridia bacterium
CATTTAACTCAAGCTGAAAAAGATTATCTTGAAATTATGGGAGAAGATATAAAAAAATTACAATAAAATTTTGTGGGGTTAAGTATATTGTTCAGAGCAAATTTCAAATTATAGCCACATTATTTCTGATAAGAAAGTTCGACTTCTTGAAAATAAAATTACAGAACGCAAAATTAGATTAGGATGGGGAGTACCAAATTTAGAATTAAAACTCTACAAGAATGGTAATAAAGATCAAATTAAGTTTATTTATGATTTAAAAAAGGAAGTTTATCAAAAATATGTAGAAGAAATTTATGGAGAATGGAACGAAGAAATCCAAAAGAAACTATTTGATAGATTTATGAAAGAAAATTCAAAAAATATAGAACTTATATACTTAAAAGATAAATTAGTCCGGATTTTATAACGGAAAAGAAATAGAAGATAACACTTTTGAAATAGGCAATATTTGTATAAAACCAGAATATCAAAATAAAGGAATTGGAACAGCAGTATTAAAAGAGATTATATTTGAGAATAAGGAACGAGATGTAAAATTACAAGTATTAAAAATAAACGAAAAAGCAATAAAATTATATAAAAAAATCGGATTCAAAAAAGTAGAGGAAAGTAAAACACATTATATAATGGTTTTTGGCAAAAGCTAGCATAGAAATAAGAATCATTTTATGTAGGAGAAAAAATCACAATATTTGACATTACTTTCGAGTATGTGGTATATATAAAAGGGTTTTTTATAACTTTAGAAAATCATAAATTGTATAATATAATTTAATAATAAACGAAGAGAAAGCGGGAGTATAAAAATATGAATAAAGAAGATGAAATTAAAGTGTTATGGACGGGTGGATTTGATTCTACTTATAGAATTGTACAGTTGTCAATGAGAGATGTAGCTATTCAACCAATTTATGTTAAAGATCCAAAAAGAAAATCCATTCAATATGAACTTAAAGCTATGAATGAAATTTTAGACTTATTGTCTAAAAAAGAAGAGACAAAAGCAAAAATTTTGCCTATAAAACAAATAGATAGAAAAGATATTCCTGAAAATAAAGAAATTTCTCAAGCATATAAGATGTTTAAAAACGAAGTAGAAATGGGACAACAACATGAATGGTTAGCGCGTCTTGCACTTGAATATCCCGGATTAGAAATTTGTATAGAAAAGGCATTAGGTGAACATACACCAATTCGTAGTTCTATATTAAGTCATGGAAAACTTATTGATACAGGAGACGGATATATTGTTGATAAAGACAATTCTTCAAAAGAATTGAATCTTATATTAGGAAATTTAAAGCTTCCTATTTTTGAAAAGACAAATTTAGAAATGATAGAAGATATAAAAAAATGGAAGTATGAGGATGTAATAAGCCATGTTTGGTTTTGCCATAATCCAATTAATGGCAAACCATGTGGAGTATGTAATCCATGTAATACGAAATTTGATTCACAAATGTATTTTATGTTGTCACCTAAAGCAATAAAACGTTGCGAAAGAGATAAAAAAATTCGTAAGTTATTTGGACCTATGGGAGAAAAAGTTTATAGAAAGTTTGTACATATTATTGGTAAATAAAATATAATAAGAGGAGGAATTTATTATGGAATTAGTAATATCAATTTCTTTTGGAATATGGTTTTTAATCGGATCAATATTTTATGGTTTTATTACAAAAGTAAATCATAAAAAAGATGAAAAATCGACAAAAGAAGGAGGTAAAGAATAGATGAATATTTATGTGATAGGCTTAATAGTTGCAATTTTAGCGTTTTTACTTATTGGTATTGGAGCAGGAAGAAAAGTAAAAAATACAGATGATTATTATGTTGCAGGAAGACGTGCGCCTACAATTCTTATAGTTGGTTCACTTATTGCTTCATTCCTTAGCACAGGAGCATTTTTAGGAGATACAGGTGAAGTTTATAGTGGATTTTTTATGGGTATATTAATTGTTGGAGTTTTGCAAGCTTCTGGATATGTATATGGAGCAGGATTATTTGGAAAATTTATTAGAAGAAGTAAAGTAAATACATTGCCAGAATATTTTGGAAAACGTTTTAATTCTAAAAGAATTAGAAAACTTGCATCTATTACTTTGATTGTTGCTGTACTTGCCTATTTGCTTTCAGCTATTCAAGGAGTTTCTACTTTGATTTCTACAATTACAGGTCTAGAATATAAATGGGCAGTTTTAATAGCTTGGATATCTTTTACAGCTTTTACAGTATATTCTGGTTCCAAAGGAGTTCTTATAACAGACACAATTATGTTTTTAATATTCCTTTTAGGTGCTTTGATAGGAATACCATTTATAGTAAGTCATGCTGGTGGATGGAATGAAGCAATTTCTGCACTTGCAAATTCCACTACAAATCCGGGAATTATTTCTTGGACAAATAATTTAAGTTATATGTATTCATCTGGTATCCAAAATTTGATATGGGCTGTTGTTTACGGAGTTGTTTGGGCTATTGTGGTTATGGTAAGTCCGTGGCAAACTAGTAGATATCTTATGGCAAAAGATGAACACACTGTAATGCGTTCTTCTATATGGGCATCTATGGGTGTTGTTACAGTTACTACAATTTTATATTTTTCTGCTGCATTTATTTATAAAATTAATCCTAATTTAACAGATGCAAGCACAGCAATGATATGGGGAGCTATGAATTGTATGCCAACAATTATTGGAGTTATTTTCTTAACAGGTATTTTATCAGCAGGAATTTCTTCGGCATCTACTTTTTTGTCACTTATTGGTTCATCATTAACAAATGATATTATTACAAAATATAAAAATACTTCTGTAAAGAAAGAACTTTTAATTTCCAGAGTTGGAATGTGTATTGCAAGTTTAATCGTTTTACTTCTTGCATTCTTTAATCCACAGCAAATTTTCTGGATTATGTATTTTGGTGGAACGGTTATTGCGAGTTCGTGGGGAATTGTGGCATTTGTAAGCATCTGGAATAAGAAAATAAGTGAAACTGGAGCCTTTTGGGGAATGTTATTAGGATTTTTAGGATGTGTTATACCAAAAGCCTTTTCAGCATTAAAAGGAATTACTTTGCCAATATATTTAGATCCATTTTTTATAGGTGTTATTTTAAGTATTTTAGGTATGCTTATTGGTAGCAAAATTAAACCAGCTACAAAAGAAAATCAAGAATTTGTTAAACAATTACATATTCGTCCAACTTCCGAAGTAAATATTGAAAAAGATAATAAGACTCATAATCTTACATATGTATATTCTACATTTAGTATAATTCTTGGATTATTTTTTGTATTTGCATATGCAATTCCATATTTACACTCTATTTAAAAATAAGATTAACCTTAAATCAATGAATTTTATAATAAAAAAGAAAACGATAAATTTAATGAAAATCCAATTGAGTTTTTACTCAATTGGATTTTATAAATAAAAAGATTTTATTAGAATTTGGTAAAATACAATAAATAGATTATGATACTTTTTTATATTTTTTATAGAAAAAAATATATAAGTATGATAGAATGTGAATTAATATAAAGAACAAATTAAAAAGGAGATGTATTATGACAGAAAAAGAGATAATAGAAAAAGTAGAGCAAAGAGTGAAAAAAGAGCTAGAAGGAAAAATAGATCCAGATATGTTTGGATATGTGAATGAATTTGAAAAGAGAAAAAAAGAAATATTAGAAAAAGAATATGGAATGGAATTTGAAACTAAAAGAGAAAAAAGCAAAACTGAATTTATAGATTAAGGATGTAGAATGGAGAATGAGTATGGATGTTAAACAATTATTAGATAATATAAATGAGCTTACTACTGAAGAAAAAGTTAATTTAATGAATAACACAAGATTAGAAGATATTGCTGAATACATAAATAATAAAGGAACACAAAAAGAAAGTGTAATAGAAATGTTTCAACTTATAGTTTCAAGTGAAGCAATTTTTAAATTTGTTAATTTATTAAAGAATGATGCTGATAAAGCAAAAGTAATGATATATTGCAATGCAAATGTAGGTGACTTATTGCAAATGTCAGATAACTCATTTACAAGAAACTTATTAATTAAGCAAACTTCAGATTTAGGATATCAAAATGATCAACTAATAGAAAGTGTAAATGAATATGAAATATATAGAGATATGATAGATTCATTGGATACAGAAAGGGAAAAAACAGAATTAATAGCAACAATAGGTGATTTTGATTTACGTTTACACTTCTTGGAAGAAATAGAAAATAAAGAAAATAGAAAATATATAATAGACAGTTTTGATGGAAAACTTGATCCAGATATAAAAAGTCAAGCTGAGTTAGTACAAACAATGATTAGAGAATATGTAGAAGATAATTGGAAGGAATACTTGGATGATAAGAAAAGAGAAAGAATGGATATAGCATTTAAAAGTTCAAATGTTAGTTATGAACAATTAGAGCCACTAGTAAATGGAAAAACAAACTTTTTATATGATTATATTAATATTTCTTCAAGACATATACATAATAAAAATAAAACAATAGGTTTTTTAGCACATGAGTATTGTCATCTTTTATCAAAAGCTGATTATAAAACTGAAGGAATAATAACACCAGACTTGATTGAAGAAGGAATGGCAGATTTATTTGCAGATTTAGTAATAAATCATTACATAGAAAAACATGGAAGTGTAGAATTAGATGGTAAAAAAATAAGGATTGACTACCCTTATGAAATATATAGTGGATATAATAACGAGAATGCATGGACTAGAGCTATGTTATATGGAATAAGTAAAACAGGAAAAGACAAAGAGGTAATGCAAGAATATATTCTAGGAGATAAGCAAAAAGCACTTGATACGTGGCTTGAGCAAGAAAATGTTGATATGTTTGTAGATTTAAACACTTTATATCAAATGCCACATATGGATTTTTCTGATATTGATTTAGACTCTATTTATGCAAAAAGAAGTTTTGTTTTAAATTTATTTGAATTACAAAACAGGTTGAAATCAAAAAATATAGATGTAATTGGGGTCGTTGATAATGGGATGACATATTTTGCAGATTTTATAGGTGACAAATATTTTGACAATAGAAAATTATATGAGATTTCAAGAGAGGAAATGGAAGAGTTCAATAGATTACTTATAGGTCAAACAAACCCTGTTGGAAAATCTAGCATTGTCAATTATGCGGATTTTTATAATAAAAAAATAGATGAAATAACTGATGAAGAAATTCAAGAACATTCATTTGAAATACTAGAAACGTCACTTGCATTATGGCCTGAAATGACTACAGTAGGACAAAACGTGGAGTATGTTTGGGGAGAATGTTTTGCAAAAGAAATTGAAAAAGTTAATAATGGTCAACCATCAGAAGAATCTTTAAGAAAATATGAAAGAATAATACCAGATTATTTAAAACTAATTAATCCGGATGATGGAGAAACAAATTTATACTTAATAGATTTTATCAAAGATTTAAAATTTGCATGTATGGAACAAGCAAAAAATGAAGCGAAAAATACGAAGAAAAAAGAAAAGGTACACGAAGGAGAAGAGAATGGAAGGGAAGATATATAAGGCTTTATAGTACTAGAAGAGAAAAATTAGAGATGATAAACTTAAATGGCAGTGAAATAACGAATAAGGAAGAATATATAAAAATGCTTGAAAATAAAAGGGTTGAAATTAGTTTTAAAAAAGAAAATCTGAAACTTAAATAAGCAGATAAACGTAGGAGGTTTACAGGATGAGCAAAGGAAAAAGAATGGCATCTAAGGCAGACATGAAAAAAAACAAAGCAATCCGAAAACAGAATGGCAAAAAAAGAGGAAAAGGTAAAAGAGTAAAAACTAGAAATAAGAGTTTATTTAATTTTAGAACAAATATATATAGAAATAAAACTGCTAAACAAAAAGCTAAGGTAAAAGCTAAACAAAATAAAAAACGCAAACCAAATATAATACAAGATACGAAAAAAGTAACTAATGGAAAAAATAAAAAACAAAATGAAAAAGGACAACAAAAGAAAAAGGTAATAACTGTAAGAAGAAGGATAAACAAAGTAAGAGTATTTGTTGCATTGCTAATATTAATCTTATTAATATTAATTGGTGTATTTATATTAAAAGGCATAGTAAGTATTATTAGTAATATTAATCTAATAGAGCCTAAAGAAAATAAAGCAGTTGAAACTGAAGCAAATCCAGAAGAACAAACGTCTGAACCAAGTCAAACATCTGAACCAGAGATAGAGCCATCTGAGGATGCAGAAATAAAAAAATTAATAGAAAATGTAATAGCAGAAAAGGGATTATCAGAAAAAAGTTTTGCCTTTTTCTATTACAATACAAATACAAAAAAATGTTATTTCTACAATGAAAATAAATATATGACTGCAGCTAGTTCAATAAAAATGCCAATAGCAATGACTTATTATGATAAAGCTGAAAGTGGAGAATTAACTTTAGAAGATAAAATTACATATACACAAGATTCATATGAAGAAGGAGAAGGAAAAACTGTAGTAGAATATAAGGTAGGAAGCAAAATTCCAATAAGTTATTTAATAGAGCAATCAATTGTAAATAGTGATAATACAGCAACAAATATATTAATTAATAATTTAGGATATAGACAATATAGATATAAAATTGCTGAATTTTCATCTGTTGAAGTCCCAACTGACTTCTATTCAGAAAATATAACTTCAGCAAAACTTGGATATGATATAGTAAAACGCTTATATGAAAATAAAGAAAAATATGCTCAATTAATAGAGCTTTTAAAACAATCTTCACATGGTTCATATTTAAAAAAATACATAGATGTTGATGTAGCGCATAAGTTTGGAAGTTATGAAGGATATATTCATGATTATGGAATAGTATTTGGAAAAAATGATTATCTTATTGGCATATATACAAAAGGTATAAAAAATGGAGAAGAATTTATTGCAGAGCTTAGTTCAGAAGTATATAAATTTGAAGAAACGGGAGAAAGTAAGTATATACCAGATAAAGATATAGAAAAACAAACGGAGATAACAGAAAGTGAATAATAAAAAAGGAGGAGATAAAATGATACCACAAAAATTGAAAGCAGGAGATGAGGTCAGAGTAATCGCACCCTCAAGAAGCATGAAAATCTTAGGAGAAGATTGTAAGAAAATTGCAACAGAAAGATTAGAAGCTTTGGGACTTAAAGTTTCATTTGGAGAATATGTAAATGAGTCTGATGAAGATTATATGGTTGCAACTGTCGAACATAGAGTACAAGACTTAAATAAAGCCTTTGCAGACAAAAATGTTAAAGCAATTTTAACAGTAATAGGAGGATTTAATTCAAATCAAATTTTGGATTATATTGACTATGATACAATAAAAGAAAATCCAAAAATCTTTTGTGGATTTTCAGATATAACAGCATTATCTTGTGCAATACATGCAAAAACTGGATTAGTTACATATTCAGGACCACATTATTCTAGTTTTGGTATGTTAAAAGGATTTGAATATGAATTAGACTATTTTAAGAAAATGTTCTTTCAAGAGGATGAATTTGAAATTGTTTCTTCAAAAGAGTGGAGTGATGATTTATGGTTTTTAGATCAAGAAAAAAGAGAATTTATTCCAAATGATGGTATGTTTGTAATAAATGAAGGAGAAGCAGAAGGTGATATAGTTGGAGGTAATCTTTGTACATTAAATTTATTACAAGGAACGCAATATATGCCAAGTATAGAAAACAAAATATTATTTATAGAAGATGACAATATGGAAGCTGAATTATTTTTAGTAAATTTTGATAGAAATTTACAGTCATTAATCCATTTACCAGAGTTTAAGACAGTTAAAGGGATAGTATTAGGAAGAGATGAAAAAACATGCAATATGACAAAAGAAAAATGGATAAGAATGATTAAAAATAAGCCTGAACTAAACAATATTCCTGTTATTGCAGGGGCGGATTTTGGACATACAACACCAATATTTACTTTCCCAGTTGGTGGACATGCTAAATTAGAAGCAAGAGGAAAAAATATAAAATTGATAGTAAAAGGTTAGATGAAAACGAAAGAATAAAAGGAGAAAGAAATGAAAGAAAAAAAAATTAAAGTCAACAATAGAAAAAATAATAAAAAATTTATAATTATAGGTATAATAGCTATAATATTAATTATGATAATTATCTCTATAGTAATAGTAAAAAAAGTAAACAGTCAAAAGGTTGAACTTAGATTAAAAGCAGAACCAGTTAGTTATTACAGAACAAGTAGTAACTATTTTGTTCATAATAACAAGTTCTATTATTATAGTATTGATGATGAGAACAGAGGTAGAATTTTTTCAATGGACTTTGATGGAGAGAACAACCAATTAGTTTCAGCATCAGAATTTTTAAAAACTCCAAACTTTCTATTTGTATATGAAAATACTGTATATTGTACAACAGTAACCAAAACTGGAAAGATAATAATTAAAGTAAATCTTGAAACAGGTGAAATGGATAATGCATATGATGGTGAATTAGAATTTTTACCTAATACAATAAAAGATGGAACTATACAAGCAATAAAGAATTCAGATTCGGATGAGGGTGATAATACACAATTAGAAATGTGTGTATTAAACCTTAATACGCACAAAATCACATCAGAAACAAAAGTTGAATTAGAAGAAAAAAAAGATAATATTGTTGTAGATAATAATGAGGATGCATATTATACAAAAGAAAATAAGTTATATAAAATGAATCTAACAACAGGTGAAATAGAAGAATTGGATGAGATAGAAGGACTTGAGGAATGCTCTGGAATAAAAGTTATTGGAAATAAATTAGTTTTAGATTTTGATAGTAACCTTATTTCTAAATATACATTCAGAAAAGTTATAGTATATGATTTGGAAAATAAAACATATGAAACTTATGATAATTTAAGACATTCTGATGTTGATTATGATGAAAAAGTTCTTTATCTAGTAAATGATAGTTATGGAGTTTCAAGAGTTGAATTATAAAATATAAAAAAAATAGTGCCCTAGTCTAGGGCACCTTTTTTGTGATTTTTTATTCCAAAACAAATTAACAAAGACCGTATGTTAATTTATATAGTATCTGTAGTATTACTAGAATCAGTTAAAGCTTTAGTAGGATTCATGTCAGACAATTTACTTCCTAAGAACCCTGAGACAAGTGCTTGAATGTCTACTCCTGTAGAAGATTCAATGCCATCCATGACCTGTTGAGTACTTGTTACAATGTCACGTACAACTTTTGCAGAGTTTCCTTCTCCGAACATTGTAATACTTTCGACATTTTCCAATGGCTTTGCAGCCGCAGCCATAATTTCTGGATATGCATTGAAGAACATTTCCAAGACGCTAGCTTCACCCATTTTTTTCATGGCTTCTGCTTTCTTGTCGATACCTTCAGCTTCAGCTATACCTTTAGCTTTAATAGAAGCGGCTTCAGCTTCACCTATTAAACGAATACCTTCAGCTTTTTGTTCAGATGCGTATCTTTCAGCTTCAGCCTGTTGTTTCATTGCTTCAGCTTCTTGAAGTACTTCGTATTTTTTAGCTTCGGCATCTTTTTGACGTTGATACAATTCAACATCAGCTTGTTTTTCAGCTGCATACTTTTCTGCATCAGCCTTTTTTTCAATCTCAGCTGCTAGTGACTGTTGAGTTACTTCAACTTCAGCACGTTTTAGTTCAACCAAACGTTCTTGTTTAGCAATATCTGCATTAGCAGAATTAACTTCAATTGCTTTACGCTGTTCTTGTTGTTGGATTTCATAGGCTGCATCTGCTTCAGCACGCTTGATGTCAGAAGCTTTTTTTAAGTTTGATTTCTTGATTTCAAGTTCATTATCTCTTTCAGCTATTTCGCTTTCAGACTGAACTCTAGCATCATTAGCTGCTTTTTTAGCTGCTGCTTCAGCGATAGCAATATCACGTTCACTTTCAGCTTTTGCAATCGCAGCATCTTTTTTAATCTTAGTAGTGTTATCCATACCCATATCTTCGATTAGGCCATTGCGATCAGCAATGTTTTGGATATTACAAGATAAAATTTCAATACCAAGCTTATTCATGTCAGGGGTTGCACTTTCCTGAACGCCATTACCAAAACCATTACGATCATTACAGATGTCTTTGAGATACATAGTACCTATGATTTCTCTCATGTTACCTTGTAATGAGTCTTGTAAATCACTTATTATGTCATCTTTCCCTTTGTTAAGGAAGTTTTTCATAGCCAATTCAATACCTTCTGGGGTAGTATCTATTCTAACTTTAGCAACAGCATCAACCTTTATGTTGATGAAGTCTTTTGTTGGAATATATTCCTCAGTTTTGATATCGATTGTTATTTGACCAAGAGTTAATCTGTCAGTTCTTTCCAAGAAGGGAAATTTAATACCAGCGCGTCCAATAAGGATACGAGGCTTTTTATGCCAACCGGAAATGATTACTGCATGATCTGGTGGTGCTTTTACATATCCTGTAGACAAGATAATAACTACAACAATAACAATAATAGCAATAAGTATTGATGATAAAATTCCCATTTTTTTCTCCTTGAGTATATTTTTTAATGGTCAATTTGTAATGGAAATCACAAAAAATATTTATTAAACGACATGTTAACATAAAACAGGGAAAAAGTCAAGCTTTTTTAAAAAAAATGTAGATTACTTAACGGATATATGATATTATATAAAGCGTGAAAAAGTAAAATAAGAAAGGGAAAATATGAAAAAATATAGATACGAAATTATAATATTTATAGCTGATGCAATATGTATGATTCTTGAATTAGTAGCATCAAGAGTAATATCACCTTTTTTTGGAAATTCTAATATTGTATGGACAAGTGTAATTGGGATAATTTTATTAAGTGGAAGTATAGGTAACTACATTGGAGGAATTATTGCTGATAAAGAAGGAATAAATAAAAGCTTAAAAGTAATATTAATTTTGTCAGCATTATCAATATTTGTAATACCACTAATTCAAAAGGGTATTCTTAACATGATTTCAAATTATGTAGCAAACATCAAAATTGGAGCGATATTAGCCGCAATAATTTTATTCTTCATGCCTTCATTATTAATGGGGATTTTAACACCTATTATAGTGAAATTGAAGTTAGAATCTTTAAATAATGCAGGAAAAGTTGCAGGGAAGATTACAGCTATTTCAACATTAGGAGGAATAATTGGAACTTTTTTAGGAGGATTTTTCTTGATTCCTACATATGGAAGTATACATATTGTATATGTATTAACAATAATAGTTGCTTGGTTAATACCATTAGTAGATTTTAAAATAAAAGAAAGCAGTAATGTGTTTGTTGTAGTGATAACAATAGTATCAACGATTCTTATGGTTACTAAAATAAATATCAATAATTCCTATGGAGTAGAGGTGTTAGAAAATGCAACAGACAATCAAGTAAGTTATGATACACAATATGGTAGAGTTTTAATATATAATACACAAAGAAACAATCAAAATGTAAGAATATTAAATATAGATAGTGGATATGAGTCAGCGACTTTTACAGACAAAGATAAAAGAAATGAATTAGTATTTGATTATACAAAATTTTATAACTTGATGTTTTATGCGGATAGAGAAATAAAAGATACAATGCTTATTGGAGGAGCAGGATATTCATATCCGAAATATTTAATAAGTCATCATGAAAATACAAATATGGATGTAGTGGAAATTGATGGAGAAATAACTGAAATTGCAAAAAAGTATTTTTATCTAGATGATCTAATTAAAGAATATAATATCGAAGAAAATCATAGATTAAACCTTATTACAGAAGATGGTAGAACTTATTTAAATACAAATACAAAAAAATATGATGCAATATTAAATGATGCATTTTCTGAATCTACACCTGCAAAAACATTAACTACAATGGAAGCAATAAAAAAAATAAAAAACTCACTTAATGAAGGGGGATTATACTTAACAAATATTGTTTCTTCATTAGAAGGTAATAATTCAAAGTTTATTAAAGCAGAAGTAAACACACTAAAAAATAACTTTAAAAATATATATGTATTACCATGTAGTAGTGTTAGCAATTTAGAAAAACCCCAAAATAATATGGTAATTGCAACTGATAATGAATTAGATTTAAAAAATGTTAAAGAATATAAATTAAATATAGATGAAAATGAAATAGTATTAACAGATGATTATTGTCCAGTTGATACATTGGTTCCACAAAAATAAAGGAGGAAAAAATATTGAGCAAATTAGTATTGATAGATGGAAATAGCATTATGAATAGAGCTTTTTATGGTATAATGGGAGGGCGTGCTTTAATGACTAGTGACGGAATGTATACAAATGCTATATATGGCTTTTTAGCAATCCTATTTAAATTATTGGAAGATGTAAACCCTGAATACCTAGTGGTTTCATTTGATTTAAAAGCACCGACAGCTCGTCATAAAATGTATGAAGGATACAAAGCTACAAGAAAAGGTATGCCAAATGAGTTAGCACAGCAAATGCCAGTTATAAAAGATATACTAAAAGCTATGAATATTGACATTGTTGAAAAAGAAGGATATGAAGCAGATGATATATTAGGAACTCTATCTAGATATGGTGAAAAAAAAGGATTAGATGTAATTATTTTGTCAGGAGATAGAGATACTTTTCAATTGGCAACAGATAAAGTAACAATACGTATTCCAAGAACAAAAGGTGGAAAAACAGAAACAGAAGAATATGATAGAAATAAAATTAAAGAAGTTTATGGAATAGAGCCAGAACAACTTAAAGATGTAAAAGGTTTACAAGGAGATACTTCTGATAATATTCCAGGAGTTCCAGGAGTTGGAGAAAAAACAGCACTAACACTTGTACAAAAATATAGTTCAATAGAAAATTTATATAAAAAAATAGAAAAAAATGAGGATGATTTAAAAGGAAAACAAAGAGAAAAAATAATAGAAAATAAAGATTTAGCTTTCTTATCAAAAACGTTAGGAACAATAAACTTAGAAGTCCCAATAGAGGATGATTTATCTGATTTTAAGGTTGAGGAATGGGACAAACCGAAAGTATTGGAATTATTTAAAAAGTTAAAATTTAATAGATATATTGAGAAATTTTCTTTAAGAGGAGAAACAGAGATACAAGAAAGATTTGTGGAAGAAAATCTATTAAACATAGTTGAACAAAAAGTGGAAAAAATAAAAGAAAATATAACAAAAAGTGGAAAACTAATATTTTATTTAGAGACAAAGTCAGATGACAATAAAGAAAAAATAATCAAAGAAGTAATTTCAGCTATTTGTATTTATAATGAAGATGAAAAAGAATCATATTATATATCATTAAATGAAGAAAGAGATATTTTAAATTGGAAAGAAATTTTTGAAAATGAAAAGATAAAAAAGATAGGAATGAACTTATCAAAAGAATATATTTTACTTAAGCAAAATGATATAACAATGCATGGAATTGAATATGATATACAAATAGCATCATATATATTAAATCCGTCAAATAATAAACTTGATATAAATAGACTAGCTATGGAATATTTAGGAATAGATTTAATAGAATACTTACAAAACTTAGGTGTAAATAATGATAAAGAAGATAAACAAATCAATCTATTTGAATCTTTATCAGATGGGAATATTGAAATTAAAAATGATAAGCAGATGGAAACAAAAAGTTCTTTATATGTAACATTAATTTCAAAATTAAAGAATGTTACATATAAAAAATTGAAAGAAATTAATGCAGTTGAATTATTTGAAAATATAGATATGCCAACAGTTGAAGTTCTTTCAGATATGCAATGGAATGGAATGTATGTTGATGAACAGGAATTGGAAAAATTTGGGCAAGAACTAACTGAAAAAATAGAAACTGTAACAAAGATAATTTTTGAAATGGCAGGAGAAGAATTTAATATAAATTCTACAAAGCAATTAGGAGAAATCCTCTTTGAAAAAATGAAATTACCAGTTATTAAAAAGACAAAAAGTGGATATTCAACAGATGTTGATGTTTTAGAGAAACTAAAAAAAGATGACCCAATAATAGAACAAATACTAGAATATAGGCAGTTGGTAAAATTAAATTCAACATATGTAGAAGGATTAAAACAATATATTAATCCTAAAACGAAAAGGATACATTCTTTTTTCCATCAAACTATAACAGCAACAGGAAGAATAAGTTCGACAGAACCAAATCTTCAAAACATACCAACCAGATTTGAGTTAGGAAAACGTGTTAGAAAAGTTTTTAAACCAACAAAAGGAAGAGTTTACCTTGATGCAGACTACTCACAAATTGAATTACGTGTTTTGGCACATATGTCAGAAGATAAGCATATGATTGAAGCATTTAAAAATAATGAAGATATACACAAACAGGCAGCATCAAAAGTCTTTAGAACGCCAATAAATGAAGTAAGCAAAGAACAAAGAAGTAATGCTAAGGCAGTAAATTTTGGAATAGTTTATGGAATCAGTGATTTTGGATTATCGAATCAATTAAATATTCCAAGAAAAAAAGCAAAGCAGTATATTGATGAATATCTAGAACAATATTCGGGTATAAAAAATTTTATGGACACTATAACAGAAAAAGCAAAAGAACAGGGATATGTAGAAACACTATATTCTAGAAGAAGATATATACCAGAATTAAAATCTAATAATTATATGGTACGTCAATTTGGAGCGAGAGCTGCAATGAATACGCCAATACAAGGAACAGCGGCGGACATTATGAAAATAGCAATGATAAATGTATTTAATAAGTTGAAAGAAGAAAACTTAAAATCAAAAATAGTTTTACAAGTGCACGACGAGATGGTACTAGAAGTAGAAATATCGGAAATTGAAAAAGTTAAGCAAATAATGATTACACAGATGGAATCAGCTATTAAACTAAAAGTACCATTAATAGCTGAAATATCAGAGGCTGATAATTGGTATGATTGTAAATAAAGGAGAGAGCATAATTGAGAAAGAAAAAATTAATAGCAACTATAGCAATTATAACTTTATTAATAGTAACATGTTATGCATTTAGAAGTGATTTATTGGCAATAATATATCCTGACAAATATAGCGAAATAGTAGAAAAATATTCAAAAGAATGCGGAATTGATAATAAATTAGTATTAGCAATAATAAAATCTGAAAGTAATTTTAATCCAAATGTAAAGTCTCATAAAGGGGCAATTGGATTAATGCAGTTAATGGAGGATACTGCATCAGAAATAGCATCAAAAAATGGAATAAATATAGATAATAAAGATATGGAACAAAGTTTACTAAATCCAAACATAAATATTAACATCGGAACAAAGTATTTACAAATACTTATAGAGAAGTATAACAATATAGAAGTAGCATTAACTGCATATAATGCGGGAACAGGAAATGTAGACAAATGGATTGAACAAGGAATTATAAAAGAAGATGGAACAAATATAGAGAATATTCCATTTAAAGAAACAAATAAATATGTAAGAAGCATATTAAGAGATTATAAAATATATGAAAAACTATATGAAGAAGTTTAGGGAGGAATTTAAATGAAAACAGTTGGAATAATTTTAAGAGAATGGGAAGCTTCATATCATAATAGATTATTATATGCTGTAAGTAGAGATTTAATAAGATTTCTAAAAAGGTATGAAAATATAAATTTGATTTGTATACCAGTAGATAATGAAGAGGAAAACGAATTTCAAAAAATAAAAGAAGCAATTGATATGTGTGATGGGATAGTTGCGCCAGGTGGCTTAGAGATAAAAAAAGTTGATATAGAAATGGTAAAATATTTATATGATATAGATAAACCTACTTTAGGAATATGTTTAGGAATGCAAATAATGGGTGTAGTTTGTGGAGGAAAGCTTTTAGAATATGCTGTTGGAGAGAAACATAATACTGAAGAAAGATATGTTCATGATATAATAATTGATAAAGAAAGTAGATTATATGAAATATTGCAAGAACAAAGAATAAAAGTAAATAGTAGACATCATGATTGTATAGAAAATGCAAATATAGATTGTGTAGCAAAAAGTGAGGATAATATATTAGAAGCTATAGAAGATAAAAATAAAAAATTCTTTATTGGTGTTCAATGGCATCCTGAATCCTTGTATGATGATATATATAGTAAGAGATTATTTGACAGTTTTATGAAAAAGTTGTAAAATAGTAAGACTAGCAACTTTATAAGCTAGAAAATCTTAGGAGGTGGACTATGAAAATAATATTCGAAGGAAAAGAAAGAGAGATACAAGAACCAGCAAAAATTAATGATATTTTCAAAAAGGAAATTGAAGAAAGTAACTTCCCTGTAATAGGAAGCATAGTGAACAATGAATTTAAAAATTTACAAGATGTTATAAAAGAAGACTCAGAAGTAGAGTTAATAAATATAGCCTCAAAAGAAGGTATGAAAATGTATAGAAGAACACTTGTGTACATTGCATGCAAAGCAGTAGAGGAATTATACGCACCATTAAAGTTATATGTTAATTATCAATTGGCAAATGCGATGTTTTGTAATATTGATAAAACAGAAAACTCTAATGAAATAATTAAACAAATAGAAACAAAAATGCATGAGATAGTTGATGCAGACTTAGAAATAAGAAAAGTAGTAATGAATAGAGAAGAAGCAAAAGAATTCTATGAAAAAACAGGAACAACAAAAGGAAAATTACAATATGAGCTAGAAGGAAACAATGAAATTTCAATGTATTATTGTGGAGATTACTATAACTATTGTTATGGAACATTAGGTAATAGAACAGGAATAACAAAATTATTTAAACTTGAAAAATATAAAGACGGATTTTTAATTAAATATCCTAATTCAAAAGATCCTTTTACGATTCCAGAACATTTAAAAGAAAGAAAATTAACATGGGCATTTGAAGAATATAAGGACATTCATAAGATTTTGAATTTAGGAACAGTATATCGTCTAAATAGTAGAATTGAACAAGATGACATTAAAGATACAATAATGCTTGCAGAAGCATTACATGAAAAGAAAATTGCTTCAATTGCTGACAAAGTAGCAAAAAATAAAGCAATAAAAATGGTTTTAATAGCAGGACCTTCATCATCAGGGAAAACTACATTTGCACAAAGATTGGGATTACAATTAAGACTTAATAAAATTCAACCAGTTACAATATCAGTAGACAATTATTTTGTCGAAAGAGAGAACAATCCTAAAGATGAAAGTGGGGAATATGACTTTGAATGTATAGAAGCAGTTGATACAAAGCTATTTAATGATCATCTATTACGTTTGTTAAACGGCGAAGAAATAGAAGTACCAACATTTAACTTTAAAACAGGGCATAAAGAATATAATGGTAATAAGATGAAGCTAGAAGATCATCAAATTCTAGTAATAGAAGGAATTCATTGTTTAAATGACAAATTAACAGAACAAATACCTAAAGAACAAAAATATAAAGTTTATGCAAGTGCATTAACAGTTTTAAGTATGGATAGATATAATAGGATTTCAACAACTGATACTAGACTAGTTAGACGAATTGTTAGAGATTATCAATTTAGAGGATATTCAGCACAACATACTATTCATACATGGCCAATTGTAAATAGGGGAGAAGAAAGAAATATATTCCCATATCAAGAGCAAGCAAACAGTGTATTTAATACATCTTTAATATATGAATTATCAGCATTAAAACCAATAGTAATGCCATTATTAGAAGAAATTCCAAATACTTGTAGAGAATATGCTGAAGCACAAAGATTGATAAACACACTTAAATACTTTAAAGAAATACCAAGTGAATTTATTCCACCAAATTCAATACTTAAAGAATTTTTAGGTGGAGGACATTTTAAGTATTAAGAGGAGTAATTAAATGGAAAAAAGAATATTTACTGAGATAGATGAAGAGTTTGTGTGTGAGAACTGTGGAAGAAAAGTAAAAAAGTTAGGCTATTCTTGTAGAAATCACTGCCCATATTGTCTACATTCAAAACATGTAGATAAAAATCCAGGAGATAGAGCAGAAGAATGCCATGGAATATTAGAGCCAGTTGGACTTGAAATAAGTTCAAAAAAAGGATATGTTATTATTTTTAAGTGTAAAAAATGTGGGGTTATCCGTAAAAACAAATCTGCGAATGATGACAATATGGATTTAATTATCGAATTAAGTAAAAATGAAAAGGCGTTTTAAACGCCTTTTTTATTATATAGGAAAAGCTACTTTTCTTATATATTATCAATTATATTATTTATTTCGTCAATATTTTCATAAAGAATATCAATACGTGCTATATCAATATTATAATCAAGTGGTGAGATTGAAGTATTTCTATAATTATAAACAGTAGTCACATCTTGAATATTATCTGGGACAACAGGAAATTTCGCTTTCATACGATCTTGTAAAAAATATTTATTAGAAGAATTACATTTTTCAGAACATTCAGGATAACATTTAGTAGAACATCCTAAAACACAGTAATTCATATTAAGGACAGGAATCTTTCCATAAACAATTAGCTCTTTTTTTAAAGTGTTGTTTCCACACAAATTAGCAATTGATTTATTATCTAATTCAGGAGAAATTGTATAAGTGTTTAATCCTATATTTTTTATTTCAGTTACAGTTAAATGATTGAAAACATTAAAAGTATAGTCTGCAATCAAATCAAATTTTTCCAAATTCTCAACATTATTTAGAAAGAGAATATTTGAAATATTAGAGCATACAAATCCTTTGATTTTATATTTTTCAATAGTACTATCAATATATCTACGTATGATATTTTTATAATTTACCTTTATTATAGTAGGAAGGTAAATATAGATATTAAATTTATTGCTTAATTCTTCTAGTATTTGTGAATATTTTTTTATGGAAAAATATTTTAAAGGTATATATAATTTATCAACATGATGTAATTTTGAATAATCAGTTTTTACATCTAAAATATTTAAAAGTAAAGCTTTCTTATAATTATTATCACATCGTTTTTTTGAAGATTTTAAATTTTTAACTCCTCTGTCTAAAGCTATAAATACCTTTTGAATTTCTTCTTCATTACAAGTTCTTTGTATTTTATTAATTGCATATTGTTTAACGGCTTTCAAACCATTTCTTCTAAGTTCATTTAAACTACTTATTTTAGGTAAAAATGTATTTTTTTCTAAGTCTACGATAATATTTGTGAATTCATATGGTGTATCTGTTGTTTTATTAATTTGTATACTAACACGGTCTTGGGTTAAAGGTTGTGTCTTTGCTTCAATAGGTTTTTCATCTAATTCACAAGTAACATCTAAATTTTTATAAACAAAAGAATTGTCTGCAGAAGTTATATGAATTTTAATATTTTCTCCTTTTTTTATAGTAACTTTGCAATTTAAATTAATTTTTCTATTCTCTGTTTTTATACTAACATTTGATAGTGCAGAAAGATTCTTAGAGGACATTTTATAGATTTTGTCACCTAAGTTTATATTTCCTCTCATTCTACCAATTGTAACTGTTTGACCAGGAGTACCACGAGAGATATTATTTCCATTTTCCATTAATTCTGAAATTGTATAAATTCCAACTTCATTATCTAAAGCTATAGCATCTCCCACAACGATAGGTTCATTAAGTTTAACAGTAATATACCTATCTTTAGTATATTTTTCAACTTTTCCTAAAAATAATCCCATATTATTAGGTTTTTCTTTACAAACCAGATTTTTATTAGGATGGTTATCTAAGTGTCCACAAGAGCTTTGTCCTCTATTGAATACTTGTAATAAATTTTTTTTATCAGATTCTTCAATTTTATATTCATTTTTAGAAGCTAAATCTATATATTTTCTATAAATTCTTGTTACAGTTGAAACATAAGTAGGTGATTTCATTCTACCTTCGATTTTGAAACTTGTTACACCTGCTTTAATAAGTTCAGGAATAAACTCTAAACCACATAAGTCACGTGAACTTAATAGATATCCATTGTCAATAGGAGTATCATTTTCAAGTAAAGTATAAGGTAATCTGCATGGTTGGGCACATTGTCCTCTATTTCCCGAACGACCACCTATCATGCTAGAAAATAAACATTGACCAGAATATGAAATGCATATAGCACCATGAATAAAACATTCTATTTCAATATTCGAATGTCTACAGATATGACCAATCTCATTTATGGAGAGTTCACGTGATAGAACTACTCTTTTAAAACCTAATCTTTCTAATTCTAAAACTCCTTGCAGATTATGTATAGACATTTGTGTACTTGCATGAATATCCAAATCAGGAAAAAAATCTATAAGTAATTTCCCTAATCCTAAGTCTTGAACAATTATAGCATCTATACCATATTCATAAGCTTTTTTTGCTAGTTCAAAACTATCTTTCAATTCATTATCTTTGATAAGAGTATTTAATGTCAAATGAGTTTTTACACCATGTAATTTTGCATATTGAATAGCTTCTTGCATTGTTTTCATATCAAAATTTTTGGCATAAGCTCTTGCACTAAAGTTTTCTGCTCCAAAATAAACAGCATCAGCACCATTTTGTACTGCAGCTTTGAGTGAATCAAAACTACCAGCAGGAGATAATAATTCAATCATAAAATTTCCTCCAGCAATTCTATTTTATCTCAAATAATTTTACCATAAAAATACTATTTTTACAATAGAGCCAAATAATATGAAAAAAATGATAAAAGGGCTTGAAAGTAAGGTGTATAAATGATATAAATAGTATGTGAGACCAAGGAAAAGTGAATTAGGAAATAGTACCTAATTCTTTTTTGAGAAAAATTGATAAAAGAAAGGAATGAAAAAAATGTCTTTTATTGAAAATATTAAACAAAGAGCAAAAAAAGATATAAAAACAATAATTTTACCAGAAGCGGAAGATATTAGAACATTAGAAGCTACTCAAATGGTATTAAAAGAAGGATATGCAAAAATTGTATTATTAGGAAATGAAAATGAAATAAGAAAAATGGCACAAGAGAACAATATAAATATAGAAGGAGCTATAATCATAAACCCGAAAACTTCTGATAAGCATGAAGAATATGCTAATAAGTTATATGAATTAAGAAAAGAAAAAGGGATGACTTTAGAAAAAGCTAAAGAACTTGTATTAGATCAAACGCATTATGGAATGATGATGTTGAAATGCGAAGAAGCAGACGGATTAGTATCAGGAGCTATACATTCAACAGCAGATACATTAAGACCAGCATTACAAATTGTAAAAACTGCTCCAGGAACAAAAATAGTATCAGCATTTTTTGTTATGGTAGTTCCAGATTGTGAATATGGAGAGAATGGAACATTTATATTTGGAGATAGTGGATTAAATCAAAATCCAACAGCAGAAGAATTAAGTGAAATTGCAATATCTTCAGCTAAAAGTTTTGAGCAATTAGTTGAAAAACAAGCTAAAGTAGCAATGCTTTCATATTCAACTTACGGAAGTGCAAAATCAGAATTAACAGATAAGGTAATAGAAGCAACAAAATTGGTAAAAGAGAAAGATAGTAATTTGGTAGTTGATGGGGAATTACAATTAGATGCAGCTATAGTACCAGAAATTGCAAAATCTAAAGCGCCAGGAAGCGCAGTTGAAGGAAATGCAAATGTATTAATATTTCCAGATTTAAATGCTGGTAATATAGGATATAAACTTGTACAAAGATTAGCAAAAGCAGAAGCTTATGGTCCATTATGCCAAGGTATAGCGAGACCAATAAATGACTTATCAAGAGGTTGCAATAGCAGTGATATAGCAGGAGTAATAGCGATAACAGCAGTTCAAGCACAATCAAAATAATTTTTATAAGATATGTTATCAATAAAATATAATATAAAAAAGGAGTTTTTATTATGAAGATTTTAGTATTAAATTCAGGAAGTTCATCATTAAAATATCAGGTAATTGATATGGAAACAGAAGAAACACTAACATCAGGATATTACGAAAGAGTAGGAAGTAAAGAAGCTTTCCTAAAATACAAAGTAAATGGAGAGAAAATTAAAATCGAGCAAGCTGCAAAAGATCACTCAGAAGCACTAAAAGTAGTAATAGAACAACTACTAGATAAAGAACATGGAGTAATAAAAAGTTTAGATGAAATTGATAGCATAGGACATAGAATAGTACATGGTGGAGAAAAATTCAGCTCATCAGTATTAATAACAGATGAAGTTTTGAAAGCTATTGAAGATTGTGCAAGTTTAGCACCACTACATAATCCTGCAGGAATTTTAGGTATAAAAGCTTGTCAAAAAGAAATGCCAGGTAAACCAAATGTAGCAGTATTTGATACAGCCTTTCACCAAACATTACCTAAAGAAAGATATATATATCCAATTCCATATGAATATTATGAAAAATACGGAGTAAGAAAGTATGGATTCCATGGAACATCTCATAAATATGTTGCCAATAAAGTTGCTGAAATTATAGGAAAGCCAATCGAGAATTTAAAAATAATTAACTGCCATATCGGACAGGGTGCAAGTATATGTGCAATTCAAAATGGAAAGTCAGTAGAAACTAGTATGGGACTAACACCAGTAGCAGGAATACCAATGGGATCACGTTCTGGTGATATAGATCCTTCTGTACTAACATTTATAATGAAAAAAGAAAATATGTCAGTTGAAGAAGCTGAAGATATGTTAAATAAAAAATCAGGATTGCTTGGAATTTCAGGAATATCAGCAGATAATAGAGACATTGAAATGGCTGATGCTGATGGAAACAAAATGGCAAGACTAGCTTTAGATAATTATCACTATTTAATTGCAAGCTATGTTGCAAGATGTGCTGTAGCAATGAATGGTGTGGATGTAATTACTTTTACTGCCGGCGTTGGAGAAAGAGGACCAGAATCAAGAGAGGCGATATGTGAAATGTTAGGATTTATGGGAGTTGAATTGGATAAAGAAGCTAATAAAGTAAGAGCAAAAGAAGCAAAAATATCAAGTGATAATTCAAAAGTTCAAGTTTATGTTGTTCCAACTAATGAAGAACTTATGATAGCTAGAGAAACAAAGAAAATAGTCGAATAAAAAGGAGAATAATATGAAAATTTTAGTATTAAATTGTGGAAGCTCATCACTTAAATACCAATTAATAAACATGGAAGATGACAAAGTTTTAGCATCTGGAAAATATGAAAGAATCGGAGAACAAGAAGCTTTTTTAACACATAAGGTAAATGGAGAAAAAATCACATTAGAAAAACCAGCATATAATCACACAGAAGCAATTGATTTCACATTAAAACAATTAACAAATCCAGAATATAAAGTTATAGATGATTTAAATGAAATAAATGCAATTGGACATAGACTTGTACATGGTGGAGAAAAAATTGCAGATTCAGTTAAAATTGATGAAAAGGTTGTAGAAGTATTAAAAGAATGTGAAGATTTAGCACCATTACATAATCCAGCATGTATATTAGGAATAGAAGCATGTAAAAAAGTAATGCCAGGAACACCAATGGTAGGTGTTTTTGATACAGCATTTCATCAAACAATATCAAAAGAAAAATACATATATCCAATTCCATATGAATATTATGAAAAATATGGAGTAAGAAAATATGGATTCCATGGAACATCTCATAAATTTGTTTCACAAAGAATTTCAGAAATTTTAGGACGTAATGATTTAAAAGTTGTAACATGTCATTTAGGACAAGGTTCAAGTTTATGTGCAATTGAAAATGGAAAATCAGTTGAAACTAGTATGGGATTAACACCTATAGCAGGAATACCGATGGTTACGAGAAGTGGAGATATGGATCCTTCAGTATTAACATATATAATGAAAAAAGAAGGAATTTCATCTGAAAAGATGGAAGATATATTAAATAAAGAATCAGGATTAGCTGGAATGTCAGGGCTAGCTCCAGATTTTAGAGAAATAGAAGAACAATCAGTAGCAAAAAATGAAAGAGCTGCACTAGCAATAAATAAATTTAACTATTCAGTTGCAAGTTATATTGCAAAATGTGCAGTAGCAATGAATGGAATTGATGTACTAATATTTACTGGTGGAATTGGAGAAAACCAAATAAACATTAGGAAAAATATTTGTAAACAATTATCATTTATGGGAATAGAAATTGATGAAGAAGCTAACAATATGAGGGGTGAAGAAAAGAAGATTTCTAAACCTGACTCAAAAGTTCTTATATATGTTGTTCCAACTAATGAAGAACTTATGATAGCAAAAGAAACTCAAAGATTAGTAAAATAAAAAAATATAAAAACAGATGTCTTTTCAAATTAAGATATCTGTTTTTTACACAGCAATCAAAGTATTGAAAATATGTAGCAACGTAAATTAATTGTAATAAAAATGTAAAGAAACTATCATGGTATTAAAACTTTTAGTATGTTATGATAAAAAAGAATAAAACTAGTTTTTAGTTGGAGGAATATATGAACAAAATTAACAGTAAAAAATCTAACCAAAAAGGAATTACTGTTATATCTCTTATAATCGTAGTTTTAGTATTATTAATTGTTGCTAAAATAGGAGTAACAGTTTTTACAGGTAATCATTCAATTTTAGGAAGAGCAGGAGATATAGCAATTAGAAGTGAAGTGGCAACAGTTCATGACACATGGAAAAATTATGCGTATAAGAAGGAAATGCAATATAATATAGATCGACCTGAATATGAAAGTGAAACAAAGGTAATATTAAATGATGATGTAAAAACTATAATGGTTGATGGAATTGAAATGGGAGTTATAAGTAATTATGAAGATTTGAATATATCTTCCGAGTTTGGTAAAAACCGTGATAAAATACAAGAAGGAGATACATATGATAATATACTAGAATTAAATGATGTGTTTGTAATAGATTATGCAACCAATACAACGTATTATGTAAACAATGGAAGAGTTTGGTCAGTTAATGGACAAACTACACAACAAGAAATAATAGATTCAAATAACCAAGCTGGAAATAAAACAATAAAAATTGCAAGATATATCTATAACAATAAAAAAATGAACGATATAATTAGAGAACTTGAAGGTGGAAAGGCTATAACAGTAAACTTAGAAACAGATAATACAACAGGAACTATAAATGGTTATTCTGTAAAACCAAGAGGATGGTCAAAAAGTACAAAACCAGATGCAGAAATCGAAGTTTTACCAAATGAAGAAATAGAAGTTAGAAGAAATGCAACATATTATATGTCATATATGTATACAAAAGAGATAAAATATGTAAAACCTTCTGGTGAAATTGGAACTGTTGAAGAAGATGTATATGTAAATTATAAAGGAGAAGAAAAGCAAGGACCAATAAATATTCCAGAGGAGGATGAAAAAATACCAGAAGATTTAACAAAAGACGGTTGGGAGCCAGAGAAAGATGACGATGATGAAGATGTTTATACACAAGATGAAGATCCAAGTAAAAAAGATGAAAATGTAGATATTAAAGAGCCTACAAAACCTGTTGATCCAAGTAAACCTCTTGAAAAGGTATTAAAAAAGCAAATAACAGTACAACGATATGAATATAAAAATAAGCCAATGGAAGAATTAAAAGAATATATTTACAGAAAAGTAAGTGATTCTACAATTAAGCCAGCTGTGTTTAATTTAGGAACAACAGATAATGCAATGATTAATGGAGAGACAGCTATACCTAAGATTTGGGTAACAGATGAGTTTGTGTTAGAAGATGTAAAAAATATTACAAGAATAGATGGAATCAAATTAAATGGAACAGTAGAACTAACAGAAAATAAGGATTACTATATGTTATATCAAATAAAAGATAAAGATATATTAGTAGAAACAGATGGAACAAGTAAAGAAATAAAGAACGAAGGACCAAAAATCAAGACATTAGAAGCAGGAACAACAGTAGATATGGAAAAAGGAGGAGTAGTATTAACTGGTACAGCAGAAGATATAGATGATGGAATTGTAGCATATAAATTTACTAAAAATGAGTCTGCAGAAAATGACCCATCTGACTGGACTGATTTAACAACTATAACACCAGGCGAGATTGAATTGACTGGTTTAGCAGATGATACAGGAATATGGTATTTATATGTAAAAGATAGTTTTGGAGTTGTAGCAAAAAAAGATATAGAGGTTAAAGATAATGTGTTTGATGATATTACTCCATCAGTAAGTTATACCAATAATCCTTGGAAAAAATCAGGAACAGCAATAATAACTTTCCCTAATATAAATGGATTAGAAAAGACTTATAGCGTAGATAGCGGAAATAATTACCAAACTTATTCAACTTCAGAAGTTACTGTGACTGAAAATGGAACTGTTACAGCAATAAGTAGACTAGGGAAAATAACAAGGCAAGCTAGTGCTGAAGTTACAGATATAGATAATCAAAAACCTAATATTTTAGAATTAAATTCAGCTTCATCTGTAGATGCACAAAAAGGTGGAGTAGTAATTACAGCAAAAATAAAAGATGATTTGAGTGGAAGTAAATCATATAAGTTTAGTAAAGAAGATTCATATGAAAAAGACCAAAATGAATGGATTGAGATAAATCCAATTACAACAGATGAAGTTTCAATAGAAAAGGTAGCTGTAGCTTCAGGAACATGGTATTTATATGTACAAGATAAAGTTGGAAATATTGAAAGTAGATCTGTAGATATAAGCGATAGTGCTTTTAATGATATTTCTCCACATATAGAATATAATAATCAGAGATGGAAAAAAACTGGAACTGCGATTATAACATTTCCTGAAATAACAGGATTACAAAAGAGATACACTGTAGACAGTGGAGCTAATTATCAAGAATATACTCAATCGGAAGTTGAAGTTACTCAAAATGGATATATAATGGCTGAAAGTAAATTAGGAGAGATAACTAGAACTGCTTTGGTAACTGTTAATGATATTGATGATAATAATCCAGTAATAAGTTTTTTGATGGATAGTAGTGCAGCTAAACTAACTGCGATGCTTAGTGATAGTCAATCTGGTATAAGCAGAGTTAAATGGCATATGAAAGGACATAAAGGAGCAGGGTTTGGTGATAGTTGGGAAAACTATGCACAAGATTGGCAAGATGTTTCAATGTATGGTAATGGAGTAAACTATAATTTTACTGAAATGTGGTTTGTTGGAGATGTAACAGTTTCATTGTATGATAATGTTGGTAACTTTAATGAAAAAAGTATATATGTAAATAATCCAGATAATTGGGCACCTACAATTGAATGTACTAGTGTAGTTAGTAGAGGAATAGGAACATGCCCAGCTTGCAATAAGTCTTCAGCAATAGTTGACTATACTTTTTCTTTTAATGATCAAGGATCAGGTCTTTATTCAGGTTATCAAACAGGAGTTTATCAATCAATAGGAAGTTCTGATACAGGAGAAGAAGAGGTAGCACATTCAGTGTGGACATCACTTCCAGGAGCAAATGCTTTATCTGGAACCATTGTTGAAAGATTATATATACATAATGTAACAACAGGGCAAACTGGAGAGTTTACAACATCATACTATGATGATTATGGAAATGTAAGTAATACAGTAAGTGCAAATGTAGTATATTAATTTAACACAAAAAAATGTTCGTAAAAGTATTGACAAAAAAATCAAAAGTCGATACAATAATAGCGAACATTTTTTTAGTATGTCCGAATACAAAAATTAAGTGGAGGTATAATTATGATTACAACACTACATATAAAAAACATTGGAATTATCGAGGATTTAAGTATTGATTTGAACAAGGGGTTAAATGTTCTAACAGGAGAAACAGGAGCAGGAAAAACACTAATAATAGATTCACTTGCAATAATTGCAGGTGGAAGATTTTCAAAAGATATGATTAGAAAGGGAGAAAAAAATTCATTTGTAGAATTATGTATTTATGCACCTGAAAATAAACAATCAATAGAAGAAAATATAATAGTTTCTCGAGAAATAAATTTAAATGGAAAAAATATGTGTAAAATAAATGGAAGAATGGTGACAGTAAATGAATTAAAAGAATTTATGACAGAATTTATTGAAATTCATGGGCAACAGGATAATCATAAATTATTAAATAAACAAACACATTTAGATTATATTGACGGATTCATTGGAGAAAAAATATTTAATCTAAAAAGAGGTTACAGAGAAATATATATAGAGTACAGGAAAATTGAAAAAGAATTGAAAGCAAATTATGGAGATGACAAAGAAAGAGAAAGAAGATTAGATTTATTAAAATATCAATTTAAAGAAATAGAAGAAGCTGATTTAAAAAAAGGTGAAGAAGAAGAGCTTGAAGAAAAAAGAAGTAAAATATTGAACTCTGAAAAAATCTTTCAAAATTTAAAAGAAGCATCAGGATTACTAGAAGAAAATAATATAGATAGTTTAAGTTGTTCTATTAGAGCTTTAGAAAAGATAGAAAATCTTGATGAAAAGTATGGAAAAACAGTTAATAATTTAAAAAACATATATTATGAAATGCAAGAGATTTCAAGAGATATTTCTAATTACTGTGAAGAAATATATTTTGATGAAGAAGAACAAAATTATGTTGAAGAAAGGCTTGGTTTAATATATTCTTTAAAAAGAAAATATGGAAATAATATTCAAGAAATAATAAATTATAAGAATGAAATAGAAGAAGAAATAGAACATATAGAGAATTTAGAAGATTATAATAATAAACTAAAATTATCTATAAAACAAAAGCAAATACAAATGGATGAAATAGCATCAGCTATACACAACTTGAGAGAAAAAAGTGGAAAAGTCCTATCAGAAAAAGTAAACAAAATATTAGAAGAATTAGAGATGAAAAATGCTAAAATTTCTGTAAAAGTAGAACAATTAGAATCATATAAGGAAAGTGGAAAAGACTCTGTTGAATTTTATATAAAGACAAATTTAGGTGAGGATGAGAAACCATTAATGAAAATTGCATCTGGTGGTGAGATGTCAAGAATTATGCTAGCAATAAAAAGTGTGCTTTCTAAAACAGATAATGTTGATGTTATGGTATTTGACGAAATTGATACAGGTATCAGTGGAAAGGCAGCAAATGCAGTTGCTGATTTATTAAGTGAAATTGGAAAAAGTAATCATCAAGTATTGTGTATATCACATTTACCAAATATTGCAGCAGTAGCCGATCATAACTATTTTATAAGTAAACAAGTAGAAGCAGGAAGAACAAAAACAAATATTAAATATTTAAATGAAAATGAGGTAATTAATGAAATTGCAAGGATATCATCGGGAGAAATTAATGAAATAACAATTAAATATGCACATGAATTAAGAAATAAAAAAGTTTCATAAATTGATTGTACTTAAATACAGATTATATATAATTTATTTTTGGGTGTTTAAAAATGTAGTAAGGTTGAAAAAACCTGAAAGAAGTGGTATAATATTGTTCTAAAGGTTTTCTAAAAGGAGGAATATTATAATGCATACTAGTGTAAGAGGAATACTAACAAAAGGTAGTAAAGTTGTCTTAATACATAGAAAAAAAGAACAACAAAATGGAATAATAAGAGACTATTATGTAATACCAGGAGGAAAACAAGAATCAGGAGAAACAGATGAAGAAACTTTAATAAGAGAAATGAATGAAGAATTAGGTGTAACTGTTAAGATGAAAGAAAAGGTAATTGATTTTTATTCAGAATATAATGACAGTATACAAAAGTTCTATTCATGTGAATACATTAGTGGAAAATTAGGAACAGGTACTGGTCCTGAATTTACTAATAAGGAACAATATGTTGGTACATTTGATATAGAACTAATAAATTTTGATGAAATAAAGAATATTAATCTAGTACCAAAAGAAATAAAAAATATATTAGTAGATGAAAATAATAAATAAGAGGATGGTAAAAATGAAAAGAAGTTTTAGTTATTTTGTTTTAAAACCTGATGGAATAAGATATATAGATGATATTTGTGAAACTATAGAAGGTAGATTTGATAATGTAATATATTATTATATAGAGGATTTTGAGGATATTATAAAAAAATTATATCATAAACACTATGAAGAAAAAGGAGAAAAGTTTGCAGGTTCATTTGAATCATATTTATATGGTTTAAAAGAGATATTTGGAAACAAAGCATTACTAATGTTAATAGGAGATAGAAGTTCACAAAAAGAATTAGCCCAAAAAGTTTTTAATACAAAAATTGAAATAAGAGAAAAATATGGAAATGACAATATAGGTATAGTAACTAATCATAAAGGGAATGAACAAAGTAAAAAATTATATATTAGACTTATAGATGAAAAAGGTGAACAATCAAAAACTAGAATATTGTCAGATTTAGGATATTATAGAATAAGTGACATGAATACTATACACTGTCCAGATCCGGATGTAGAAATTACAGCTGAAGAATTAAATATTATATATCGCGAAGGTGTTTTAAATCCAGATACAGTAATAAGTAAAGAGATAATGGATAATGTAAAGAAGTATAAAACATTGAATATAGAATCTGATTTGAGAGAACAAGCTCATAAAAGAAAAGTTGTTAGTAAATTACAAAGACAACCAAATATTTCAGAAGGATTAGCAATAGAATAAAAATAAAAAAAAATTTAAAATACAGAAAAGTTTTGAAAAATATATTGACAAGTTGTAAAAAATGGGTTATACTTTATTCTGCGTTAAGCAATAGTTGCTCCCTTAGCTCAGCTGGTTAGAGCAACCGGCTCATAACCGGTAGGTCCAAGGTTCGAG
>CANQQF010000019.1 GCA_947625985.1 uncultured Clostridia bacterium
TTGGTGGCTTCAAGTGGAATCGAACCACTGACACGAGGATTTTCAGTCCTCTGCTCTACCAACTGAGCTATGAAGCCTTATCTATTTTAGATAAAAAAAATGGCGACCCGGAACGGGCTCGAACCGTCGACCTCTAGCGTGACAGGCTAGCGTTCTAACCAACTGAACTACCGGGCCATTTATTTATTAAAAAAATTGGTGGTCGCAATAGGGCTCGAACCTATGACCCCCTGCTTGTAAGGCAGATGCTCTCCCAGCTGAGCTATGCGACCATCTTCTTTCGACATGTCTTAGTATACTAAATTTTCTTTTACTTGTCAAGCTTTTTTTATAATTTTTGTTAATTTTATAAAAACATCTTAAATTAAAAAGTAAATTCCAACGATAAATAAACACATATTTATTTTTGACCTAATTTCTATTATAATTATACTTTATATTGTTCTTAGATACACAAAGATTTTTTATATTTTTATACATTTTGCTTTATTTTCCCTATTTTATTGATATTTATGAGTTTTTATAGTATAATATTTAGCATAAACTTCATGTCAATTGCTGAGATTTCTTTATTTCCAATATATAATCTCAGTATGAAAAATTGCAATAAAGCAATTTTCAGTCAAAAAACAAAAAGAAGGAGGGATTAGAATGATTGATATTAAGTTTTTAAGAGAAAATCCTGACACAGTAAAAGAAAACATCAAGAAAAAATTCCAAGATGAAAAACTTGTTTTAGTCGATGAAGTAATCGAACTTGATGTTAAAAACAGAGAAGCTAAGTTACAGGGTGACAATTTAAGAAATGAGAGAAAAACGTTAAGTGCTCAAATTGGAGAATTTATGAAGTCCGGTAACAAAGCTGAGGCTGAAAATTTAAAATCGAAAGTACAAGAAGTTAATAAAAAATTAGAAGAAAATGAAGCATTAGAAAATAAATATTCTGAAGAAATAAATTTTCGTATGATGAGAATTCCAAATATTATGGATCCGTCAGTTCCAATTGGAAAAGATGATTCTGAAAATGTTGAAAATGAAAAATTTGGAGATCCTGTTGTTCCAGCTTATGAAATTCCTTACCATGCAGATATAATAGCAAACTTTGAAGGCTTAGATAAAGAAAGTGCTGGAAGAACAAGTGGTACTGCTTTTTATTTCTTAATGGGAGATATTGCGAGGCTACATGAAGCCATGCTTGCATATGCAAGAGACTTTATGATCAGTAAAGGTTTCACATATTGTATTCCACCTTTCATGATTAGAAGCGATGTAGTTAATGGAGTTATGAGTTTTGAAGAACAAGAAGCTATGATGTATAAAATTGAAGGAGAAGATTTATATTTAATTGGAACAAGTGAACATTCTATGATTGGTAGGTTTAAAGGCCAAATTGTTAATGAAGAAAGTTTGCCTATTACTATTACAGGATATTCTCCTTGTTTCAGAAAAGAAGTTGGATCTCATGGTCTAGAAGAAAGAGGTCTATATAGAGTTCATCAATTTGAAAAACAAGAAATGATAGTTCTTTGTAAACCAGAAGATCAAATGGATTGGTATGAAAAAATGTGGAACTATACAGTAGAATTTTTCAGAAGCTTAGATGTACCAGTTAGAACATTGGAATGTTGTAGTGGTGATTTAGCTGATTTGAAGGTAAAATCTTGTGATGTCGAAGCATGGAGTCCTCGTCAAAAGAAATATTTTGAAGTCGGAAGTTGTTCTACTTTAGGAGATGCTCAAGCAAGAAGATTAAATATTAGATCAAAAGGAGAAAATGGAAATCAATTTGTAGCAACATTAAATAATACTGTTGTAGCAAGTCCTAGAGGTCTTATTGGCGTTATAGAAAATAATTATCAAGAAGATGGTAGCATAAAAGTTCCTGAAGTTCTTTGGCCATATATGGGAGGAACTAAAGTATTAAAACCTAAAAAATAAAAATAAGAAAGGAATTATTATGATAGTAAAAAATCCAAAGTTTGAAATATCGGCAGTTAGACTTAACCAATATCCCAAAAACAATTTACCTGAAATTGTTTTAGTTGGTAAATCTAATGTCGGAAAATCTAGCTTTGTTAATACAATGGTTAATAGAAAAAAATTAGCAAGAACAAGTAGTGCACCTGGTAAAACTCGTCAACTTAATTTTTATAACATAGATGACACTTTCTATTTTGTTGACTTACCTGGATATGGTTATAGTAAAATGTCAAAAAAAGAGCAAGAACAAGTTGGTAAATTTATTGAACATTACCTTTTCCATCGTAAACAAATTTCTTTAATTATCTTTTTAGTAGACATTCGCCATAAGCCAACAGCTAATGATAAATTAATGTATAATTATATTATTAGCTCTAAAATACCATTTATAATATTAGCTAACAAAGCTGATAAAATTGCTGTTACAAAAGTTGATAAGGCAACTATGGATTTACAAAAAGAATTAAATCCTATCGGAGATATTCCTACTTTTCCATTTTCTTCAGAAAGAAAAATTTATAAAGATGAAATTTGGAATTTTATAGAACAATATATTTAATAAACAAAATTTAATCAATCATAAAAGCGATTAGTATAAATACTAATCGCTAATTTTTTACAAATTCTTTCTATATTTATTATTTCGTTTTTAGCACTTTTCTTTACAACTTTTTTTACCTTTTTTTTGACAGAAATACAGAATAATTGATATTACTAGTAGTATTGCCATTACTACTATAAATACAATCAATGCTGCCATAGATGCCATTATTGCGGTACTAGCTAATGCTCCAATTAATATTCCTAATGATACTGCAAATGCTGTTAAAAATATTCCTATAACTATTAATAAACAAGTACATTTTTTGCTACTTTTTTTATTACATCTATTATCATAACAATATACTTTTCCTTCTGGTTCCATAATATGCCACCTCCTATAGTATTAGTTTTTAAATTAATACTATATTATATATTATGACATAAACTGACATATTGCTACGATTTTTTTTCAATCTTAGTTATTATTTTTAATGCTTTTTGTCTTTCCAAAACTATAACATGTCCACATCCTTGACATTTTAGTTTAAAATCTACTCCTACTCTCGTTATTTCCCATAACTTGCTTCCACAAGGATGTGTTTTCTTTGTTCTAACAATATCTCCTACATTATATTCCATAAAAACTCTCCATCTATTGATTAATTGCCTTTTCAAAACGTTTAGCTATTCTGTCTTTTCCAAGTACTTGCATTATTTCATACATATCAGGTGTATTTGTTCTAGCAGTTAGAGCTACTCTTAAAACTGTGCTAACATCTCCAACATGCGCTTTATAAGCATCAGGATTTGCTTTATATTCTTTTACTTCCTTTGCGTAACCATATTTTCCTGCAAGTTCTTTAATTTTATCAAACCATGTTTGTTTATCATCATTGTCATTATAATAATTTTCAATATAATCTTTTAAGATTTTTTCAATATCTTGTTTTTCATTTATTACCTGATAATTATATTCTTGTTTAACATCATTAAATTTATCGTCATACATATAAATAATATTTTCTTTTACATCTGACCATTTGGCTATATCTTTTCTAGGCTTTTTATTTCCTCTTTCAATTCCAAAAACTTTTAATGCATATTCCCTATCTTTTAGCATCTCTTCTAATTCTTTATCATATTTTTTAGCCCATTTTAGAGATTCATTATAAACTTCTTCTGCTGTATATTTTGATATAACTATTTTAGCAACATCTTGAAGTTTCACCATATCGAATAAAGCTCCACTTACACTCATTTTATTTAATTGAAAATTAAATTCTTCAATACTAGCCTCTTTATTTGCTCTTCTCCAATTTTCGAATGTAGAGTTCGCTATATTTAATAAATATTCTCTTACTGCTAATTCAGGAATACCTACTTCATCATAATACGAAACTGCAGCTTCTGGATCTTTTCTTTTGCTTAATTTACGTTTATTGCCATTATCATTTTTCATTATTGGTGCAATGTGAGCATATTTTGGAGCCTTAAATCCTATTTCATGGAATAATTGTAAATGTAATGGTACTGATGATAACCATTCATCAGCTCTTATTACATGTGTTGTCCTCATTAAGTGATCATCTACAATATGTGCAAAATGATATGTTGGTAGTCCATCTGCTTTTATAATTACTATATCTTGATCATTTTCTGGAAAAGTTACATTTCCTTTTATTATATCATGGTGTTTAATTTTTCTATCTTCTCTTCCAGGAGATTTAAAACGAATTATAAACTTTTCACCAGCTTTTATTTTTTCTATTGCTTCTTCTACAGTAATATTTCTACATTTAGCCCATACTCCATAATATCCAGGTCTAACTTTTGCTGCCTCTTGTTTTGCTCGTAAAGCTTCTCCATCTTCAGGTGTACAAAAACAAGGATATGCTTTACCTTGTTCAATCATATATTTTGCATATGCTTGATATATTTCTTTTCTTAAACTTTGTTTATATGGACCATAGTTTCCTTTGTCTTTATCATCTGCTGTCCTCCCTTCGTCTGGTCCAATTCCAAAAGTTTCACATGCTGTAACTATTTCTTGTGTTCCATTCTTTATTTCTCTTTTTTGATCTGTATCTTCAATTCTTAGAAAAAACACACCTTCTGTTTGTCTAGCTACAGTTTTAGCGACTAAAGCCTGATACAATCCTCCTATATGCATTACACCTGTTGGACTAGGAGCTATCCTTGTAACTATTGCTCCTTCTTTTAAATTTCTTTCTGGATACATTTCTTCATAATATGAAATATCTTTTGCATCTGGAAATATTAAATCTGCTAAATCTTTATAATTCATTTATTATTCTCCTTCCTTATTTTACACGTTTTTATCATGCTACATTATACAATATTTTTCTGATTATATCAAGATTCTATATTGTTGTTTTAATATGATGTAAAACTTTAAATATTTTACAAAAAAAGAAGTCCTTTTTTTGGACTTCTTTTATACTTCCATTATAATAGGTATAATCATTGGGTTACGCTTTGTTTTCATAAAAATGTAATCCCTTAAAGTATCTCTTGTTACTGATTTTATTGTACCCCAGTCACGTACACCTCTTTGTTCACATTTTCTTACTTCATTTCTTACAACAGATTTTACATCATCCATTAAGTTTTCAGATTCTCTAACATATACAAAACCTCTAGAAATCACTTCTGGACCAGATACTACACTTCCTGAAACTGAATCCATAGTTAATACTATTACAATTAAACCATCTTGTGATAAGTGTTGTCTATCTCTTAAAACTATATTTCCAACATCACCTACTCCAAGTCCATCTACAAGTACTCTTCCACTCTGTACACTTCCAGTAAATTCTGCTCCAGCTTCGTTTATTTCTAGTACTCTACCATTTGCCATCATTATAACATTTTCTTTTTCAATTCCCATACTTTGAGCTGTTTCACTATGTGCTCTTAACTGTCTATATTCTCCATGGACCGGTATGAAGTATTTAGGCTTTGCAAGTGCAAGAATTAGTTTTTGCTCTTCTTGACATGCATGTCCTGAAACATGAATTGCTTCTAAAGAACTATATACCACTTCTGCACCTAATTGCATTAAATCGTCAATTACTTTAGACACATATTTTTCGTTTCCTGGAATTGGTGTTGCTGATATTATAATTAGGTCATTTGATGTTATTTTTACCTTTTTATGATCACCTGCTGCCATTCTTGTTAAAGCAGACATAGGCTCTCCTTGGCTTCCTGTTGTAATAATTACTAAATTTTCATCAGGATAATTGTTTATCATGTCAATATCAATAAATATGTTATCTGGGCAATCTATATATCCTAAATCTTTAGCTGTTGTTATCATATTTATCATACTTCTTCCACAAATAGCAATTTTCCTGTTATATTTTATTGCACAATTTACAATCTGTTGAACTCTGTGTACATTTGATGCAAATGTAGCAACCACAATTCTTTTTGTACAATGTAAGAATAATTTATCGAAAACATCTCCTACAGAGCTTTCAGACATTGTAAATCCTTTTCTTTCAGCATTAGTACTATCTGCCATTAAAGCTAAAATTCCTTTTTTCCCTAATTCTGCTATTCTACCAAAGTCCATTCTCTTTCCATCTATTGGAGTATAATCAACTTTAAAGTCTCCTGTGTGTAAAACTGTCCCTGCAGGAGTTGTTATTGCTAACATAACAGAATCAGGTATACTATGAGAACTTCTTATAAATTCTACAGAAAAGTTTCCTAATTTTACTTTTCCACCTTGTGTAACCTCATGCAATTTTGTACTACGTAATAATTTATGTTCTTGTAATTTATTTTTAATTAAACCTACAGTTAATCTTGTTGCATAAATAGGTACATTGATTTGTTTTAAGAAATAAGGTATTGCACCTATATGATCTTCGTGTCCATGTGTAATCAACATTCCTTTTATTTTATCTTTGTTTTTTTCTAAATATGTTATATCTGGAATAACTAAGTCAACCCCTAACATATCATCTTCTGGGAATGACAATCCACAATCAACTATTATTATATCATTCTCATATTCAAATACTGTTATATTTTTCCCTATTTCATGTAACCCGCCTAATGGTATTATTTTTAATTTTGACTTTTTAAAAATAGATTGTTGTTTCTTATTATTGCTTTTTTTGTTCATATTCTTTCTTTGTCCACCTTTACGAGTTACCTTTTTAATTTCTTTTTTTACATTTTCTTTATTTGTTCTTAAGTTTTTTTCTGCCATTTTTCTTTATATCTCTCCTCTCAATTTTCTTCAGTTTTTATATATAACCCCTATTTTATCTTTTTGTATTTTTGCACAAACTAAAAGATATATGAATTTTTAATAACTCATATACTAAAAATTAATATTAAAATATTTCCGATCCCGTTCTCTTCTCTTACTTTTCCCTTATTAGGGGTATAATATAAAATCTCATTCTTTTTGCCCATTGGCAACAACTTTTACTATTATACTATATTTTTGAAGAAAAGTCAAACATTTACTGATTAACATAACCTTATCCTACCTACGCAGCCGGAAATACACATACAAAAAAGGTAAAAACTTATATAGTTCTTACCTTTTTTATTAATTATTATAATTATAATTTTCTCCTCTTCCTTCTGGTAATGCATTTGGTACATCTATTACTACTCTAATTCTCATTACATAACTAACAGCTCTTCCAAGTTTGCTATTTTTTATACGTTGCCATAATGATGGTTTTACTTTAACCTGTGTTTCTTGTTGATATTGTGCTTGTTCTGCTTGTAATTGATCTAATTGTTGTTGTCTTTGAATATTTCTTTGAATTTGTTGTTGAGATGGTTGTTGTTGTGCTGTTGACGGAGTAAACTGTTGATTTCTACCTTGTTGAGGTTGTTGCATTGTTGCCGCAGCAGCAATTTGTTGATTCACAACTTGTTGAGGTTGTTGTTGCATTGTTGTAGCAGCAGCAACTTGTTGATTTTTAATTTTATGTTTAACTGGTTGTTGTTGATTTACAACTACTTGTTCAGTAACATTCTCTTCTTCAGGTGTAATAACCATTTCATCAACTGGTGTTGGTATTGTTCTTAAAGCATCTGCAATTTCTATACCTATATAACTTAAAGCTTTTGATCTATCTTCAATTCTCTCCATATCTATTTCAATATGTAAATTTGCTTCTAAATTATTAATTCTAGCTTTCAATAATTTGATAGCATTTTCATAATCTTCTGCTTGATTATTTTTTGAGTTTGCAATTAATTTTAATGTATCTAATATATCTTCTGAAAATCTTCCTTCTGCATTTTTTAAACTACCTCTTAGGCTTGGTGATCTTCCTATAGCTAAATCTAATAATTCCTTCAATTCACCTGCTAAAGCAATATTTTGTTCTCTTTGTCTAATTAAAGTTTCAATTTTCTTTGTATTTTCTTCAAATTGATTTGTTGCAAATTCAACTAATTCATATGCAGACTTATAAACACTACTAGGGAAGTTTTTCTTTTTAGGATATTCTAGTAGATATGTTTTTACTGATTCAATTAAATCTTTGAAATATGTATCATCTTCTAGTTGTACGATTTGTTTCTTACTTCTTGGATTTATTAATTTTTGAATCTTATCTATGTTTGATAAGATTTTTTCTTCCGTGATTACCATTCTCACGTTTACTATGCCAGACCTAGACATGTAAACAACCTCCTTTATCCTATGCTATTTTTACATCTTCTACATTTATAATTATACATTAACATACAAAAAACTACAAGACATAAGCAATTTTTTTATTTTACATTTTTGTTACAAAAATATTACATTTGTATTACATTCCTTTAAGTAGTATTTTTTCTTCTTCATTTCTTTTAACTTTTTGAGTCGTTGTTTTTATTAATTCTTTTTTTGTTACAATTATATCTCTTATATATTTATATGCAGGCATTGTATGATTTACTTCTTTTATCTTACTACTTATTATTTCTTTTATTTTTTTCTCATCCTTTGTATTATATATAGTTTTCATAACTTCTTCATCGTAAACTATTTTAGCACAAATTTTGTAATCTCCATCTTTTTCCGGTCTTCCATATACCAAAGATTCTTTTACTCCTTCAATTTTATTTACTAATACTTCTAATTCTTCTGGATATATATTTTTACCGTTTTTTAATACTATTACATATTTTTTCCTTCCTGAAATAAATATGTATCCATCGTCATCTATCTTTGCTAAATCACCTGTATGTAACCATCCATCTTCCTCAATAGTTTCTTTTGTCGCTTCTTCATTGTCATAGTATCCTAACATTACACTAGGACCTTTAACCATAAGTTCACCTATTCCTTGTTCATTTGGATTATCAATTTTTACATCTAGACTAGGAAAAGCTTTTCCGATTGATCCTAGTTTCCTATATTTATCATCTTCTGCTGCTATAACTGGTGATGTTTCTGTTAATCCATACCCTTGATATAATGAAATTCCTAATTGTTCAAATCCTTTTTCAGTTTCAGGATCTAGAGCTGCACCTCCTGACACAAATAATCTTAGTTTGCCGCCTAAATTATCATGTATCTCTTTAAATATTTTCTTTCTAACATCAATTCCAAATTTTAATAAAAACTGAGAAATTTTTATACCAATTTTCACCTTTTTCATTTTGCCCTGTTTTTCAATAGTTTTTAACAATCTTTTATACATACTTTCAAATAATACTGGAACAGAAATCATCGCTGTAATATGATAATCTTTTATATCATCTGCAATATACTTTATTCCTCTACAAAATGCAGTTGATGTTCCCACATAAGCTGCATGTAAAAAAGCTACTGTTGATTCAAAAGTGTGATGTAATGGCAAAAATGACAAAAAACGATCTTCATCAGTTATTTTTATTACACCTACTATATCCATTAAGTTACTACATATATTTTTTTGTGACAACATTACTGCTTTTGATTGTGCAGTTGTACCTGAAGTAAATAACATTATTCCCATTTTTTCACTGTCTATTTTAGCATCTAAAAATTTTCTATTTCCATTTTTTATTTTTTTTCTTCCTTCATTTAATAACTGTGATTGAGAGTATATTCCATCTTTTTTATTTTTTAAATCCATAGAAATAAAATGAGTGATTTTAGTAGATTTTTCTTTATGCAATTTTTCCATTGTTTTTTGATACTTTTCAGAAAAGAATATGGCTTCAACTTCAGATCTATCAATCAGATTTTTAATTTCATTCTCTGGAAGAGCTCTATCTAACGGAACAACAACTCCTGTTCCTGCTGTTATTGCTAAATATGCAACACACCATTCATAACGATTTTCTGAAATAATTGCTATTCTTTTATCCTTTAAACCCATAGCTATTAATTGTGTTCCTAAAGCATTGATATCTTCCCTAAATTCTTTATGAGTTATTTGGTCATAAACATCTGGTTTATCTGTTTTATATACAAAAGCTGGTCTATCTCCAAATTTTTCTCCTGATTTTTGTAACATATCTTTGAAATCTTTTATTTCCATAGCTTCATATGTTCGTTTTCTCATTTTCTTCCCCCTTTTGGTTAATTAAAAATACGTATATGACCTTCACTCTATTTCTAATCCTTTAATAATTGTATTTTCAAATTGCTTATATAAATCCATTATTGTTACATTCTCTTCCTTCCTTAGTTTATATACTAATCCTGAACAAATTAATCCATATATTTCTGCTGCTATTGCTTTTGGATCTCCATTTTTTATTTCTCCTTTTTTTATACCTTCCTCAACAATAGTTTCTATTTTGTTTATGTAGCTGTAAACATGTTGTTTACAAGTTTGGTTTATAATTTCGTTTCCCCACAGTTGACTAAGTAATATAGTAATTAAATCTTCATATTTGAATATAATTTTTACCTCAATTAATACTATTGCTTTAATTTTATCAAGATAATTATCAAATTTTTCTGTTTTTATATCTACACTATTTTGGAGTAATTTTATACCTTCTACAACTAAAAAATTGAATATCTCTTCTTTGCTTGAAAAATGATAATATAAAGTACCTTTTGCAACTCCAACAGTTGCTGTTATATCTTCAACACTTGTTGCATCATATCCTTTTTTAGCAAATAATTTCATTGAGGTTTCAAAGATTTTTCTTTTGGTTTTATTCACTTTCCAAGCACCTACCTTTCTTATTACCCATTAAATATTTGATTAAATTCAGCTTCGTTAATTTTTTCTTTTTCAATTAGTGTTAAAGCGATTTGATCTAGTTTATCCCTATGTTGACTTAATATTGTTTGGGCATCTAAATAAGCTTCATCAATTAACTTCTTAACTTCTGCTCCAATTGTATCTCCAATAGCTTCACCAAATAACTGCATTTCATATTCTTCTTTTCCTTTTAAATCTATTGGTCCTAATTTATCTGTCATTCCATATTTTGTAACCATGTCTTTTGCAATTTGTGTTGCTACTTCTATATCATTGCTTGCACCTGTTGATATATCATCCATAGCAATTTTTTCTCCTGCCCTTCCTCCAAGTAATGCTATTAATTTTTCTTTCATTTCTGTTTTTGATATATAATATTTATCTTCATTTGATTTATATAATGTATATCCTCCAGCAACACCTCTTGGAATTATTGATACTTCTTTAACCGGTGTTTGTGTTGGCAAATATTGGCTTACAACTGCATGCCCCGCTTCATGATAAGCTGTAAGTTTTTTATCATGGTCTGAAATAACTCTATTATGTTTTTCAAGTCCTACTGTTACTTTTTTAACAGCTTCTTCTATATCATCATTTTCTATATTTTTATGTCTTCTTTTTGTTGCTATAATTGCTGCTTCATTTAAAATATTTGCAAGTTCAGCTCCTGTAAATCCAGCTGTATCTTCTGCAATACTCTCTAAATTAATATTTTCTGATAAACGTTTATCTTTAGAGTGTATTTTTAATATTTCTATTCTTCCATTTAAATCTGGAGTTGGAATTGTAATTTGTCTATCAAATCTACCTGGTCTTAATAAAGCTTTATCTAGCATTTCTGGTCTGTTAGTCGCTGCTAAAACAATTATAGTTTCTTCTGAACTAAATCCATCCATTTCAACTAATAACTGATTCAATGTTTGGTTGTTTTCAGTTTCAGCTCCACTATTACTAGATCTTCTTGAACCAATTGCATCAATCTCGTCAATAAAAACTATACATGGAGATAATTTTCTTGCTTTTTCAAATAGTTTTCTTACTCTAGAAGCTCCTAACCCTGCAAACATTTCTATGAACTCTGAACCACTCATTGATATAAATGGTACATCTGCTTCTCCTGCTATTGCTTTTGCAATTAATGTTTTCCCTGTTCCTGGCTTACCATATAATAATACACCCTTTGGAATAGTTGCACCCATTTTCGTAAATTTTTCTGGTCTCTTTAAGAAATCTACAATTTCAATTAATTCTTCTTTTTCCTCATCCAATCCTGCAACGTCATCAAATTTAGTCTTCGTTTTTCTTTCAGTATCATCATATACTTTTCCTTTTTCTCCTAAGCCTTGCATTTTAAACAACATTATGAATAAAGCAACCATAATTAATGTTGGTAATAAAGAGAACAAAGTAGAACTAAATCTCTCAAAAAGCCCTCTAGGATTTTGTTTTAATTCTATTTCATTTCCTTCAGCAACTTTTGATTGTATTAAATCAATAAAAGCTTCTGTATTAGGAACTATTGATTTTTTCTCCTCTTCTTCATTTTTCATTTTTACTTTTACATTTGTACTTCCAACTGTCATTTCTATTTTTTCTACATTACCATAAGAAACTTCTTTTATTAAATCTGTATATGCTAAAGTTTTATCGTCTTCTTCATCTTTTTTTCCTGTTAAAAGAAATATAGTTAATCCTATTAAAATCATTGAAATTAATGTCATAATCACTAATAATGTTATTTTTTTGTTTTTGTTATCTTTTTTATCGTTACTCATTTTTCTTCCTTTCCATTATTTATACACTAGAGCCTTCTGGCTCTCCATCTTGTTCTTTTTTCTGTTTTTTCTTATTTTCTTTCTTTTTATTTACTTTTTCCTTCTTTTCGTCAGTATTTTCTTCTTCTTTTCCTTTTTTATTTTCTTCCTTCTTTTCTTTTTCTTTCTTCTCTTCTTCTTTTTTTAATTGTTCTTTCACTTCTTCTTGCACATCTTTAATTCTAGTTAATTCTTCTTGTGTTTTCATTAAATCAATTCTGGTTAAAAATATAGCCGCTATTAAATATATAGATGCTACACCAATATACATTATATTGAATAAATCTATTTTATATCCTGTTGACATACTTACAATTAAATAAACAGTTTGTAATATAGAAGATAATGTAAATGCATATGCTGCCATATTAAATATTGCTTTCAATCTCATTTTTACTTTTAGTAATATTGCTACTACATATCCTAATAAAGCTATCATCAATGAATGCATAGCAAGTGCAATAAGCTCTGCTATAAAGTTTAATACTAACAATGTTACAAAAGATTTCAAGAAAAATGAGAAACTCTTATTACTTCTAAAAAAGTCTATAAGCTCAGATTTGCTAGTTTGGTTTATTCCAAATTGTGTTTCTAAATCTCTATAATTAAGAGTAGTATCACCACCATTGTCTGAATTGCTTACTATTATTAATTTGTTTTTTAATAATAGTAATCCATCACCTTTTTCTCTAATATCATTTTTATATTTTTCTATTTCCTCATCTGTTTTATCAGTATCATCAATAATAACTTTAGAAATTTCCCCTTCCTGATTATCAATTATTTTTGGTTTCTCACCTTCTACTGATAAAATACGATCACTATATGAAAACTCCGGAAAATTTTCATCAATATAATTTGTTATTTCTTGATAAGACTGATACATTCCATATATCATTGCTGAACAATAAATAATTGCAGTTATTAAAGCAAATATTGATAAATGTAATATTGCTTTATTTGTTCCTTCAGCTGCCATTTCTGGATATTTTTCAATCTTTGCAATAGAATAACCTATTTTTTTTAATACATTCATCATTTATACTCCCTTCGTATATTAGAATTTATGTGTGTGGCAACTGGTACAATTTCTACAGTATCACCAATTTTTATTTTCTTACCTGTGATATCTGCTATGATGTGAAATGTACCTATTTTTCCTAATACCTCACATTTTTTTCCAGCTATCATTACATATATTGCTTCTCTTTTTACCATTTTTTTTATAGATCCTACTAATCTTCGTAACTTGTCTACTTTTCTAAACATATCCTCACCTGTTGTCATGTTTACTCCATCGATATACCCTACTGGAATTACAGCTACTTCTGTTTCTTTTTTTGTAGTATATGCATTTGAATAACTAACATTAAATCCTTTTGGTAAAGTCTTTATTTCTGCAACCTTTGTTTCTAAAGTTCCAATTTTTTTAAGACCCAAATCTGTTTTAAATGGTAGCCTACCTGTAAAAGCAGATCCGATTCTAACTGCATTTAAATGCATTTGTGGGAAACGTATAAATCCTGATGAATTACAAACATGTAGCATTCCTGTTTTTATTTTATTCTTTTTTAATATTTCTATTACCTTTATAAATCGATCAAATTGAACTTGTGTATATTTGCTTTTAGTATAAAAAGCTATAGAAAAATGTGTATAAGTTCCTTCTATTTCGATATTCTTTAAATTCTTAATAGTTTTAATAATCTTTTCTGGATCAGTATACAAAAATCCATATCTTCCAAATCCTGTATCTATTTTTAAATGTGCTTTAACTTTTTTATTTTTTTCTTGTGCTATTCTATCTGCTAAGTTTGCTGATTCTTCTGAGCCTATTGTTAATATTATATTGTTATCTATTAGTTGTTCTACATCTTCTTTAATTGAAGTTGATGATAACATAATAATTCTCTCTTTTATACCAGCTTTTCTCAATTGTATAGCTTCTTCTACAGTTGCAACAGCAAATATGTCTATGCCATTATCTATTAAAAATTTAGTATACTCTACAATCCCCATTCCATATCCATTAGCTTTTACTACTGCAATAATTTTTGTGTAATTTCCACTATCATCTTTTCCGTTGGCCTTAGCATGTTTTTTTATAACATCTATATTGTGTCTTAAGTCATCTTTTTTTACTACAAACTTTTTCACAAATAACCGACCTTTCTTATTTTTTTAATTTGCTTTTTATTTGTCTTAATGTTCTAAATGCCTTTTCTGAAAATTTATATAGTTTATATTTTATTGGTTTGTATGGTATATATATTTCTCCAATAAATTCTGTAAAAGTTGCACCAAATCCTTTTTTAAATCTGTACAATCCATATTGTGGATGATCTTTGTCAACAACTCCTGATACTCCTCTAAAGTCATAAACATCATCTTTTCTGGCTAAAGCCATTTTTATCATTTCCCATTGTAATAAATAATTAGGCATTAAATTTCTATGTTTGTTACTACTCGCTCCATATAGATACCATGTCTTATTTCCATAAAATATAGGGATAACTCCTGATATAGGCTCGTCCTCATAATATGCCATTAATAATTTCATGTGATTAGGAGCTAAACAATCATACATTTTTTCAAAATAACTTAATGGTCTAATTATAAATCCATCTCTTTTTCCTGTTTCTACCATTATTTTATGAAAATCTTTTAAATCTTCTTTAGTTCCTTCTTTAACTATTACTCCTTTTCTAGTTGCCAATCTAACATTGTATCTTGTCTTTTGATGAAATGCTGCAAATATTTCATCTTCTGTTTTATCTTTTATATCTAATCTAAATACAAATCTTGGCTGTATTTCATCTTTAAAATCTTTTGCATCATCTTTTATTTTATATCCTAATTCTGACACAACTTTTCTAAATTCTTTATCCTCTTTCAATATATCTGGTTCTATTCTTAACACTATCGCTTTATATTTTTTTGCTAGTTCGTTTGCACCTTCGGTTAATTGTTTCATAACTTCTTTGTTATGTATATCACATACTGGTCCTCGTGATGCATACATAATGTTTCCAAATATAGGCATTTTTCTAATCCATACACATAACGAACCTATTATTTTATTTTCTTTATTTTCAGCTAATATTACTTCAGGTTTCCAATTGTCCTCTTTTACCTTTGCCCATTCTAATGATTGTTGAAAATTGCATCTTTCATGATTTTCTAAAAATTCTTTATATTGTTTCTTTGAGTCTTCGTCTGTTACAAATCTCACTTTGCCTATTCCTCCCTTATAACATTTAGTATTTACATATATTCGTATTTTACACCATTATGGGTAATTTTACAAGTAATTTGACCGTATTATTAAAACATTTTTTACATATAAAAAAGAACCCTTATGCTAAACTTTTTTGTCTAGCATTTTGGGTTCACTTCATTTTTTAGTTTTCGTTTTTTAATATTTACTTTTTACTTCCATCTTTTGCCTTTTTTGTTGTGCCTGTTGACTTAGCTGTTGCTTTTTTTGTTGTGCCTGTTGACTTAGCTGTTGCTTTTTTCTTTGTATTTGTTGATTTAGTTTTTGTTTTTTTTGTTGTATCTGATTTTTTTGTGCTTGTTTTTGGTTTAGTTGCAGTTTTTGTAGCCGCTTTCTTAGTAGTAGTTGACTTTTTCTCTTCTGTTTTTTTACTTGTAGTTTTTGTTGTTTTTGAAGGTGTTTTTTTAGCTTGTGTAGTCTTTTTGGTCGTTTTCTTTTCAACTGGTTCTTCAACTACTTCTTCAACAGGTATTGTAAATGTATCTATAAATGTATTTATTAATTCTGCTTTCACTGTTCTTCTTTTTTCTTTTTTTTGTATTTTAAGCTGTTCACTTATTTTTTTCTCTTCTTCTTTTTCTTTTGCTAATTGTTCTTCAATTTCTTTTTTTGCTTTTTCTAGCTTTCTTTTCTCTCTTTGTAATTTTGCTTTTAATTTTTTTATTTCTTCTTTTTTCTCTTTTTCTATTTTTGCTTGTTTTTCCTTTTCTTCTTTTTCCTTTTTTTCTTTTTCTAATCTTGCTTGCTTTTCTTTTTCAGCTTTTTCTTTCTCTTTCTTCTCTTTCTCCAATTTCGCTTGCTTTTCTTTTTCAGCCTTTTCTTTCTCTTTTTTCTCCTTTTCTAATTTAGCTTGCTTTTCTTTTTCGGCTTTTTCTTTCTCTTTTTTCTCTCTTTCTAATTTTGCTTGCTTTTCTTTTTCGGCTTTTTCTTTTTTTAATTTAGCTTGCTTTTCCTTTTCAGCTTTTTCTTTTCTCTCTTTTTCTATTTTTATTTGTTTTGCTCTTTCTTCTCTTTTTGCTTCCATCCTTAATAAAAAGTTGTCCTTTTTGCCTTTTTTCTTGTTTTTATTACAAATAAAACTTAAGAAAATAGCAATCATACTTATTACTAAACCTGCTACAATAGAAATTATAATCTCCATAATTAAATTATTGTTAGCAATATTTGTTTCTACAGCATCATCAACAATTGAAAAACTATTAGAATTATATATATTTTGAACTTCAAAACAGAATACAGTAGCTATTTTATTTGCTATTTCTTTAGCTTGATTATTGTTTGAATCCTCAACAGTTATTGTTATTAATTGTGTGTTTTTTTCATTAAAAACTTTAACCTTTTTTTCTAATTCTTTTACGTTTGTATTTAATTGTAATTCTTGAATAGTTTCATTTAATATTCTTCTACTTTTTACTAATGAACAAAAAGTAGGCATTAAATTTTGACTAGAATTTGTATTAATTTTATTAGAATCTGTTACTTCTGAACCTGCTATTGCTATTAAAGTATTTGATTCATACATAGGAGTTTTTATAAATTTATTATAAACGCAGCTTATTATAACAACTGCTAACACTATAATAATAGCAACAATCTTTTTACTAAAATAATAGTTAATAAATTTTTTTGAATTTTTCATTATATCCTCCTTTTTTATTTTCTGTATATATATTACGTTAACTATTATACCATATTTTTTGTTTTTTGGCAATAGTTGGTTGTTGTATACGTCAAAATGAGACGATTTTTCCTATACAATAAAAAAGACCCTTAAGAGTTAAATAAAATTTTATCTACCTCTTAAGAATCTATTAATACATCTTTATATTTACTTCATCGAATTTTGCAATATTCCTTACAATATCCTCGCAATTATGAAAGATATAGCAGAAAGTATAACCATACTACATGTAAACCTTTCTGTTTTCTTTCTTTTTTCTTTATCTAATTTTTTTCTATTAACAAAATAATACAATAATGAAATAATAAAAGCTATAAATAAAATGCAAGACAAGTAACTAAGAGCTGGAATTATATATCTATAAGTAATTGAATTTCCTTCTTCCTCTGTAATAATATATGAACATCCAAATACTACACCTATTTTATGAATGCTGTTTTTAGGACTACTATATAATAAAGTAACTATTCCTGTTGAACTTGCAATTATCCATTTTGCAGGAACAAATTTTTTTAATTCTTTTTTATTGATTTCATTTTTTTTCGCATAACCTTTTTCTTCATTATCCATTACCCTTTTTAGTTCCATATCATTCACCTTCTTTTATTAATATTTTTTTCAATATTATTATAGTGCATATTATAAAACTTTTGGATAAACACTGGATCTCTTTCTGAATATAATTGACTTGCAATATTATCAGCTATATTTATTAACATTTTTTCAATTTCACATGTAAATGGAGATGTCTGTCTAGGATTGTTTGTATATGCCATATTTATACAACTACAAGTATGATTACATCTTTTTCTGTAAGAACATTTTTTACATTCTTCCATTTCTTGTTTTAATAATTTATGAATTTCAATTTGTTTTTCTTTATTGATTCCTTTTTCACAATTTCCTATTATATATTTTTTATCATACATAAATTGCATACAAGGATAAATATTTCCATCTGTTCCAACATTTACTCCTTTTAATCCTACTGAACAATCATCATTACAATTTATATTATCATCAATATAACTTCTAATCTTCTCATCTATTTCTAAAATATGAAATTCTTTTTCATTTCTCATACTATCAATATATATTTGTGAAATTTTATTAAATTCTGTTCTTATTATATTTAAATCTTCATCATTCCAGTCCACTGTAAAATCAAATTGAAAATTAATATTTTTAAATCCTATTTTTATTAAGTTTTTTAAATTGTCACTTATAAATTCGATATTATTTTTGGTTACTACTGGTACAGCAACTGGTATTTTAGACTTAGACAATAGCTTTTTTACATTATTTACAACAAAATCATATGTAGGTTTATCTTTTTTTGTTACTCTATTTATGTCTTGCGAATATCTTAATCCATCTATACTTAGTGATAATGAAATAAAGTCATTATTTTCAAAAAAATCTATAAACTCATCATCTATTAAAGTTCCATTCGTGGTCATATTAAATAAAAATTTTGTATTAGATTTCTTTGATTTTATATATTTAGCAGTATTATAAATTATAACTTTTTTTAAAAGTGGTTCTCCTCCAAAAAAAGTTATAATTGACTCTTTTGATTTACTCTTTATTTCATTGTCAATTATTTTCTTTATATTATCAAACGATAACTCTCTATTAGTTTTGAATTTTTTTTCATAACAATATTTACAATTTAAATTACAACTATCAGTTAGATATAAAGAATAATTCATAGCCGATTTATTTATTTTTATCCTTTCGTTTATTATGTTTCATCTTCTTTTATTATACCATATTTTTCAAACTTCTTCAATCATTCTCTTCTCGCTCATCCCTATTTTTTCAAACTTATATTGGATATTCACAATTTCTATTCATGTCAACATTATTAAAATGAAGATAGTACTATTAGTGCTATTGGTATAAATGTTTTTATTATTCCATTCTTCAAATCTAATGCTCTACCGTTATACTCTGTCCCTTTAATATCTTCTGGTTTTGTTGACGGACCAATAACATCATCTCTAGTATTTTTCCAATCTGTAACTCCTTCTGATTTTGCCTGTATAATTAACCTTTTTTCTGAATCATCTGTACAAGATGATAATGTGATTTCTGGCACACCATTTGTATCTCTTGAATAGAATGATGTATCCTCCGGAGTTGTTTCAAATTTATTGTAAACTATATATTTTTCCTTAACATCTTCTAGTCCTGTTATATATATATCATCACCAATTTCTAATTTTTTGTTATTTGAAAAAAATAGCCCATTTCTATAGTTATGACCTATAATTACTACATTTCCAACTTGATTAATATCAACTCCATATAACTTTACAACTGAACTATCCAGAGACTTTGCTGTTGCTTTTTCAAGTATTGGATAACTTATATTTGTTTTTGGTATTTCTATCTGTCCTAAAACATTGAAATCTTCATATTTACTTTCAAGTGCAAAAACTTTATTCAATCCAAATAGTATCATAAAGATTATAACTATACAACTTATTAATTTTCTTGTTTTTTTCATTACATTCTCCTTTCTTTTTATTTTATTTTTAAATATTAATAACTTTATAAGATAGTATTCTGACCACTTGATATTAAAAAAATAATATTCTAATTATTATTTTACACTTTTATTATAATAAAATATAGTTTTTAATGTCAATAAGATTTTTTATTTCTTCGATTTGTATTTCTATGATTTGTGTATACAAATACATTTTACAATTTTATCATTTTCTAGCATACTGTCTGTTAAATATATCACACTATTTATTATAAAATTAAGAAAATATAAAAAAAATACCATCCTGTTTAGGATGATATTTTTTACTCTGTTCATTTTATATAAAAAGTTCGAACAGAAACGTCAATGGAGCAGGTAGCGGGAATCGAACCCGCGTCATCAGCTTGGAAGGCTGGGGTTCTACCATTGAACTACACCTGCATTTGCTCCTGACATTTATAGATTATAATGTTTTTTTTTTATTTTGTCAATAGAAATCCAAAAATTTTTTTAAATTTTTTGGATTTCTTTTATAACATCTTTATAATTCATTATAAGCTTTGCACCGTCTTTTATTAGTTGATTTGTTCCAGTCGAATTGTTTTCACTAATATTTCCTGGTATTGCATATACATCTCTTCCTTGTTCTAAAGCAAAATCAACTGTTATTAAGCTTCCGCTTCTTTCTGTAGCTTCGATAACTAATAGCACTTTACTTAGACCACTTATTATTCTGTTTCGTGCAGGAAAATTCATTTTATTAGGTCTTGTACCTAAAGGATATTCAGAAACAATCAATCCTTCTCTTCTAACTATTTCTTTTGCAAGTTTAACATTTTCTTTCGGATATATTAAATCTAGTCCACTTCCTATAACAGCTATCGTTTTTCCATTTGCATCTAATGCTCCTTTATGTGCTAAACTGTCAATTCCCCTAGCTAAACCACTTATTATTGTAAAACCTTGTTTAGCTAGGTTATATGAAAAATAATTTGCTGCTTTTTCTCCATATGCTGTGTGTTTTCGGCATCCAACAATTGCAATACAATTTTCATCCTCTAATAATTTTTTATTTCCCACCGTATATAATATCTTTGGCGGATCATATATTTCTTTTAACAACTTTGGATATTTTCTATCAGTTATCCTAATTATATCTATTGTATTCTTTCCTCCTTACTAAAATTGACAGTTTTTTATTTTTTCAATTATATTTTCAATTTTCTCTGTTACTTGCTCTCCTGTAATCATGTTTTTCAAAGTAACAACATTATTTTTTACTTCGTCTTCTCCAATTATAACTACATATTTAATATTTAGTTTATCAGCATATTTAAATTTTTTACCTAATTTTTGATTTTCTATATTAAGTTGAACTTTTAATCCACTTTCTCTTAATTGTGTTGCAACTTTTGTACATACTTCATAATCTTCTGTCATTGATAAAACTAATACATCTGAAATTGATTGGTCTTTTGCTGAAATTATTTCATTATCTGTTAATAAAAAGAACAATCTTGTTAATCCTATGGATATTCCTACTCCTGGCATTTGTCTATCTGTATAATATTCTGTTAAATTATCATATCTTCCACCTGAACATACACTTCCTAAATTTTTATATTTATTTAAAAATGTTTCATAAACAGTTCCTGTATAATAATCTAATCCTCTTGCAATTGTTAAATCTATTTTGAAATTTTCTTCTGGAATACCAAAAGTTCTTATGTATTTTGTAACTTGCTTTAATTCATTTAGTCCTGTTTCAAAAATATCATTTGCTATGTTCATATCTTCTAAAGCTTGAAGTTTTTCATTATTATTTCCTCTAATATTTAAGAAGTTCATAATTGTTGATATTTTTGACTCTTCCGCTATTTCTAGCAACTCACTTCTTACTCTATCAGTTCCTATCTTTTCTATTTTATCTATTACCCTTAAAATATCAGCTGAATTTTCTTTTAATTCTAAACTTGCAAAAAGACCATTTAATATTTTTCTATTATTAATACATATTGTAAAGTCATCAAATCCTAACTCTTTAAATGTATTATATATAACTGCAGGCATTTCGGCATCATTAATAATAGATAATTTTCCATCTCCTATTATATCTATGTCACATTGATAAAATTCTCTATACCTTCCTCTTTGTGCTTTTTCTCCTCTATATACTTTACCTATTTGATATCTTTTAAATGGAAAACTTAGTTTATCATAGTACTGTGTTACATATTTTGATAATGGTACAGTCAAATCAAATCTTAATGCTAAGTCATTATCCCCTTTTTGAAATCTATATATTTGTTTTTCTGTTTCTCCTCCAGCCTTTGCAAGTAATATATCCGAACTTTCAATTATAGGTGTATTTAATGGTAAGAAACCATATTTTTCATATGATTTTTGTATAGTTTCTTTCATTTTATTAAATAATATTTGTTCATTTGGTAATAATTCCATAAATCCTGGTAATGTTCTTGGTTTAATTTTTCCTTCTTTCATCTCTTCTTCCTCCTCATTTATTATATATTTAACTTTTACAAAAATCAATAAAAAACTATATGGGTACAATATTTTTTATTATTTTATTGCCCCATATAGTCTTAATATTTTTATATATTAACTCTTTTTCCAATTTATGTCAAGTCTACTAACTTATTAATCAATTCAATAACTCTTTTTTTTCCATCTTTTAAATTATGTTTTAATTGTCTTTTTTGATACTCTTTTCTTTTCTGTTTATTCATTTTTATAAACATTTTTAAGTTTTCTTCAATTTGTTCATCTGAAGGATTTAACCCTATATATTTAAATCCATTCTCATCGCTTAAAAAAGTATGTGTTTTTTCTCTTTCATTCTGAGCTATTGATATTGCTGGAATCCCTAATATTGCTAGTTCATATCCAGTTCTTCCTCTTGATGTTACAGCAATATCACATTTTGACATTAATTCTGGCATATTAGAAACATCATAAAAAACTTCTATATTTTCAAACTTATTATATTCTAATAATTTCTCTACATTTAGTTTTGCTCTTCCTATAACAAATACAAATTTATATTGTTTGTATTCATCATTTTTTACCATATTGAGTAATCTTTCTGTATAATTCTGCGGATCAGCTCCTCCAAATATTATAAAAATTTTTTCCACTTTATCTTTTATTTCTATTGGATTATATTTTAAAAATTCTTTTCCTGCAATAAAATATTTTTCACCAGAATAGGTATTTTTTAATTCTGACTCTTTAAGTAATGCATTAATTACTAAATCTGCTTTTATCGCTCCTTCTCCTTCATCCTCAAAATTAACTATTTTCGCATCTGGTATATTTTCTTTTAAACCATTCATATATTCAATAGAAGTTGATAAAATATCATTTATAAAAATATCATATTTATTTTCTCTACATTTTTCATATAGTCCTATTATTCCGTTTATCGAAATAATATTATGTTTTGTTTTTCCAAATATATTTCTTTCAGTTTGATTTATATCAAAATAAATATCTGGTTTACATTTTAACTCATTGGCAATTTCTAATACCCTATAGATATGTCCCATACCTATTTTATTGTTACCATTAACATATATTGCAACCTTTATATTTTTCATTTATCGTTCTCCCTTTTATTGCTGAATATCAGATGTATCTATTTTATATTCCACATCTTCCATAAAAGGATAAATTTCTTTTACTCTTTTTAGAGTCAACATTGACATTTTAGGTTGTGGATTCTTTTTATCTTTTGTTAACAGCTTTTGTGTATAACAATTTGTTGTCGTTTTAAATAATAAATACCTATTACCTACATAAGTATAATAAATTTGATATCCATTATTTAGATCTTCCCACATCTTTTCAAATGTATAATCTTCTTCCATTTTTCCTCCTATTATTCTTCTACCATTTGTTTAAATTCTTCTTCAGATATTATTGTTATTCCTAAATTTTGGGCTTTAACAAGTTTACTTCCTGCATCTTCTCCTGCTAAAACATAATCTGTTTTTTTAGATACTGAACTTGATGTTTTTCCTCCAAATTTTTCTATTATATCTGATGCTTCTTTTCTCGTATAATTTTCTAATCCTCCTGTTAATACAAAAGTTTTTCCTGCAAATCTATCATCTTCACTTTCTTCTGTTAGATATTGCATATTAACTCCTGACTGTTTTAGTTTATTGATTAAATCTTTTGTTTGATCTTGTGCAAAAAATTCTACAACACTATTTGCAACAACTGGTCCAATATCTTCTATCATACTTAATTCATCAAATGTCGTTTCCATTAGGTTGTCCATTGTTTTATATCTTTTTGATAGAGTTTTTGCAACCTTACTTCCAACAAAACGTATTCCTAATGCTGTTATCAATCTATATAAATCATTTTGTTTACTAGTTTCTATACTATTTATAAGGTTTTGTGCAAATTTTGTACCATTTTTCTTTAATGATGCTATATCATCAAATGTTAATGTATAAATATCATCTATATTTTTTATTAGTCCTTTGTCCAAAAATTGTTGTATTATATTTTCACCTAATCCATCTATATTCATTGCTTCTCTTGAAACAAAATGAATCAGATTTCTAAACAGTTTTGCAGGACATTCTATCCCGGTACATCTAACTGCAGATTCTCCCTCAACTCTTATAGCTGGTGCACCACAAACAGGACAAGTTCTTGGAATTTTAACTTCTTTTTCTGTTCCATCTCTCTTATTCTTTAAAACTTCTACTATTTCTGGTATAACATCTCCAGCTTTTTGTACTAATACAGTATCTCCCACTTTTATATCTTTTTCTTTCATAAAATCTTCATTGTGTAATGTTGTTTTAGATACTGTTGATCCTGCAACCTTTACAGGTTCCAATATTGCCATTGGTGTAATAACTCCAGTTCTTCCAACTTGAAATCTTATTTCTTTTACTTTTGTTTCTTTCTTTTCAGGTGGATATTTATATGCAATTGCCCATCTTGGAGTTTTAGCTGTAGTTCCTAATAATTCTCTAAAATGTAAATCATCTACTTTTACAACTGCTCCATCTATGCCAAAAGTTAAGTTTTCTCTATCTTTTCCTATTTTTTCAATTGCTTTTTCTACTTCTTTCATATTGGAACAATAAATGCGTACAGGATTTACATTAAATCCTTGTTTTTCTAAATATTGAAGTTCTTCATAATGTGAATTAAAATTTTTTCCTTCAATTTTTTGCACATTAAAAATATATATATCTAATGGTCGAGTTGCAGTTATTTTACTGTCTAATTGTCTTAATGAACCTGCTGCTGCATTTCTTGCATTTGCAAATAGTTCCTCCTCATTTTCTTCACGAATTTGATTCATTTCTTCAAATTCTTTTTTAGCAATAAAAACTTCTCCTCTAACAGTTATATCTATCTTATCTTTTATCTGCATAGGAATTGATTTTACAGTTTTTAGATTTTCTGTAACATCTTCTCCTACAGTTCCATTTCCTCTTGTTGCACCTCTAATAAACTTTCCTTGTTTATATTCTAATGCTGCAGATAATCCATCTATCTTTGTTTCAACTACATATTTTACATTTTCTATATTATTTTTTATTGCCTGTTCTTTAATTCTTTTATCAAAATCAGCAACTTCTTCTATACTAAATACATCTTGCAAACTTTGTAATGGTACTTCGTGCGTTACTTTCTGAAACCCTTCTTTCACATGTCCTCCAACTTTTTGCGTTAAAGAACTTTCTGAATTAAATTCTGGATATTCTTTTTCTAAATTTCGAAGTTCCACCATTAACATATCATATTCAAAATCAGATATCTCTGGATTATCATCATCATAATATTTTTTAGCATAATATTCTGTTTGCTTTCTTAATTCTTCAATCCTTTTTTTAGCTTGATTTTTATTCATATTGACATTCTCTCCTAAACATTTTCCTTCATTATATACAATTAAACAAAAAAAATAAAGGGCTTTTTATCAAAACCCTTTATTAATATATTTTAATTTTAACTTTCAGCCCTTGCTTCAATTATAACCCTGTTTTTAGAATCATCTGTACAAGATGATAATGTGATTTCTGGCACACCATTTGTATCTCTTGAATAGAATGATGTTTCCTCTGGAGTTGCTTGGAATTTATTATAAATTGTATAAGATAATTTCTTTCCTGAATTATCTGTAATATATATTTTATCTCCATTCTCTAATTTTTTATTATCTGAGAAAAATTGTCCATTTCTATAGTTATGACCTATAATTACTACATTTCCAACTTGGTTAATACCAACTCCATATAATTTTACTACTGCTAAATCAAGAGTTTTTGTTTGAACTTGGTCTAATATAGGGTATTTTACATCTGTTTTTGGTATTTCGATTGTTCCTAATACTACAAATCCCTTATATGTTTTTATTTGTGAATTATTACCATTACCTCCATTTTGAGAAGCTTCTACTCCACCTAAATCTTGACCATTGCCACCGTCATCAGTTCCATCTTCTCCAACTTCTCCAATAAAGTTATCTACAAATTCTTTTGCATCATTATCAGAAACATACTTCTTATAAGCATTATATCCTAACCAACTAAGCAAAACAATTATTGCAATTATTACTATAACCAAAATAACGGTTAACACTTTTCCATATTTACTCTCAAACATGATATTTTACCTCCACTAAAAAATTTCTCTATTCCTCTACTATAATTATATCATATTTCCAATCATTTGTGTAGTTTTCAAAAGATTTTTTGATATATTTAATCTTTAATTAAAACTGCTTTAATTCTTCTAATTCCTGATGAACTAGATTCTTCTTTTTTTATTTTAAATCTTCCCATATCTCCTGTATGTGTAACATGTGGTCCCCCACAAATTTCTTTACTAAAATCTCCAATTGTATATACTTTAACTCTATCTCCATATTTATCTGTAAATAATCCAATTGCTCCAGATTTTTTTGCTTCATCATAGTTCATTTCTTCACATACAACTTTCAAGTCTCTTTGAATTTGTTCATTTACTAAATCTTCTACTTTTTTAATTTCTTCTTTTGTCATTTTTTGAGGATGAGAAAAATCAAAGCGAAGTCTTTCCTCTGTTATATTTGAACCACTTTGTTTAACATGATCTCCTAATACTGTCCTCAATGCTTGATGTAAAAGATGTGTAGCTGTATGATATGCAATTGTTTTTTCATTTTGATCAGCTAAACCACCTTTAAATTTTTGGGCTGATCCCTGTCTTGATTTTTCTTGGTGCTCTTTAAATAATTTTTCAAACTCTTCCATATCAATTTCCATACCATTTTCTTGAGCTAAATCCTTAGTTACTTCTGGAGGAAATCCATACGTATCATATAGTTTGAAAACAACTCTTCCAGGAACAACTTTTGTACCTTCTAATTTTTTTATTTGTTTTTCAAATTCTCTTTCTCCATGGTTCAAAGTTTTTACAAATTTATTTTTTTCTTCTATTAAAACATCTTTTATTTCATCATGTTTTTTGTTTAAATCTGGGTACATTTCTTTTAATGTTTCAACATTTATATCTACTAATGTTGATAACTCATTTAAATCAATTTGTGTTTTGTTCATATGTCTAATCATTCTTCTAATTAATCTTCTCAGAATATATCCTCTATCAACATTACTTGGTCTTCCTCCATCACATATAATCATCATACTAGAACGTAAATGCTCTGCTATTATTCTTCTGCTTTCAATACTATCTATCTTTTGAAGTTCTTCTAATTTATCCATTACAGGTTTAAACAATTCTGTATCAAAAGGAGTTCCTTTACCTTGTAATAGCATTGTCATTCTTTCTAATCCAAGTCCTGTATCTACATTTTTTTGCTCTAATTTTTTATATCCATTTTTGTCTTTAAAATATTCCATAAATACATTATTCCATATCTCAACATATTTACCACATTCACATGATGGTTGACAATCTGGACCACATGCTGGCTTTCCTGTATCATAAAACATTTCTGTATCTGGTCCACAAGGTCCTTCTTCTCCTGCAATCCACCAGTTGTCATCTTTTCCATAAAAATAGATTCTATCTTCTGGTATTCCTACTTTTTTCCAAATATCAGCTGATACATTATCGCGTGGACAATCTTCATCACCTGCAAAACATGTTACAGATATTTTTTCTGATGGAATTCCTAATTCTTTTGTTAAAAACTCCATACTCATTGAAATTGACTCTTCTTTAAAATAATCTCCTAAAGACCAGTTCCCTAACATCTCAAAATAAGTTAAATGGCGATTATCACCAACTTCATCTATGTCATTAGTTCTTATACATTTTTGATAATCACATAAGCGTGTTCCCGCTGGATGTGTTTCTCCTAATAGATATGGTACCAATGGTTGCATACCAGCTGTATTGAATAATACTGATGGATCATTTTCTGGTATCAATGGTGCTGATGGTATCACACTATGGTCATGATTTTTGAAAAATTCTAAAAATTTGTTTCTAATTTCTATAGCTTTCACGCTTATACTCCTCCTCTTTTATCGCTAATTCATCGATATTATACCTTAAAAATCAAAAAAAATCAACTTTTTTAATTTTAAACAATAAATATTATTAATTTTTTTAATGTATAAATTTTATATTTTTAGAGATAATAAATTTAGACATAAATAGAAAAAGGAGGAATAGCATGAAAGCAACAGGTGTAGTAAGAAGAATTGATGATTTAGGAAGAGTAGTAATTCCAAAAGAAATAAGAAGAACTTTACGTATTAAAGAAGGAGACCCTTTAGAAATTTTTACAGATAGAGAAGGACAAGTAATATTGAAAAAATATTCACCAATAGGTGAATTATCTGAATTTGCAGTTGGTTATGCTGAAACATTATCTAAAACAACAGGTCATATTGCTTGTATTACTGATAAAGATAGTATTATCGCTGTTTCTGGCGGTTCTAAAAAAGAATTTTTGGAAAAAGATATAAGTGAAGAATTAGAACAATTAATGGATGATAAAGAGGTTTATACAAGTAAGGAAAATAGTGATGTAGCAATTCCTATAACACGTGATGAAAATGAAGAAAGAAAATATAATTCTCAAGTTGTTTATCCAATTATTTCAAATGGAGATACTATTGGAACTGTAATCTTATTATCTAAAGAGGCTTCTACTAAAATGAATGAAACAGAAAAAAAAGTAGCTCAATCAGCCGCAACATTTTTAGGTAGTCAAATGGAAATTTAAAAAGATAGTTAATTTTAACTATCTCAGAGTATTGACAAACCCCAGATATTTTTTCTGGGGCTTTTAATATTTTTTTGCAAAATTGCAATTTAAAAT